>JAUXBW010000207.1 GCA_030619185.1 Methyloprofundus sp. | reverse complement strand
TGATGCAAAAACAGACGTATAACATTGAAGAATTATTCGCTCATTTTTCGGATGAACAGGTAAAAAGAATTAAAAAAAGTGGCATTACTGATAGAACAGTTTGGACAATCAGTAGCCTTGTTTGTTATAGACGTTGATAGCATAAATCAGCTCCGGTTTTATTCTGCAGACATGAAAAATCAATCTACGCAGGCTGAGGTTTTGCGTCGCATACTGTTTTCCATGATTCAGGATGTACGTTCAGTTTTAATTAAGCTGGCCTATCGAATTTAACGGTTGCGTAACCCTACAACAGAAGATTATGAACTGCGACATTTTATAGCGCAGGAAATCCTGGATATCTATGCACCTATAGAGAACCGGCTAGGGGTAGGTTAGTATAAATGGAAATTTGAAGATTTGGCTTTTTGGTATTTGCATCCGCAGAATTATTTAGAACGGGCCAAATCATTAGAGCTAACAAGAAATCAGCGTAAACAAATTATCCGTTCATTGAAACATTGGTATTCTTATATTTTTTTGGATAGAAATGACTTAAAATAGCAAGAGATATTTTCAAGTACACAGAATATCCTTAATCCTAGAAAAATCAGTTGAACGCGGAATTATAGTGCAAGATATTGGTTTTACAGTGCGTTCAAAAAATTTTAGCTTCACCCATAGGTTAAGTGGATATTTTTTGGAAGTGCTATGGAATCAATGGTTTGCGCTAGAAACCATGGGCAACTGATTATTCTAGGATTATCATTTTTAGAACCGACGAGATAACCCATGACTAGACCAAAACCTTTAATACTTTTAATTCTTGATGGCTTTGGGGTAAGAGCAGAGACCGACTATAACGCAATAGCTCAGGCCAGTACACCGTGCTGGGATAGTCTGCAAAAAAAATACCCTATGACGCAACTGGATTGCTCGGGACGCATAGTCGGTTTACCCGATAAGCAAATGGGTAATTCTGAAGTCGGGCATATGCACATAGGGACGGGGCGTTATGTGCCTCAGGACTTTTCAAGAGTCAGCGATGCCATAGAGTCGGGCAGCTTTTTTGAAAACCCGGCATTGTGTCTAGCTGTAGACCAGGCATTAAGTAAGGATGGCACATTACATATTATGGGCCTACTTTCTGAAGGAGGCGTGCATAGTCATATCAATCATATCTTGGCGATGCTGGAACTGGCTGCCAAAAAAGGCTTAAAAAAAGTAGCTGTGCATGCCATTTTAGATGGTCGTGATGTTGCCCCTAGCAGTGCAGCAGTATCACTTAAATGCCTACAGGATAAAATTGAACAATTAGGGATAGGGCATATTGCTTCTATAGTTGGTCGCTTTTATGCCATGGATAGAGATAATCGCTGGGATCGGGTACAACAAGCACATCAACTCATTGTGCTTGGCCAAGGTGAATACTCAGCCAATTCAGCACAAGAAGGATTGCAGGCGGCCTATCAGCGTGAGGAAACAGATGAGTTTGTTGCCGCGACGGCGATATTAAGTGCACAAGGTGAGACAACAAAACTGGAAGAAAATGATTCTGTCGTGTTTATGAATTTTCGTGCCGATCGTGCGCGTGAAATCAGCCAGGCGATAACCGATGTTGATTTTACAGGGTTTGAACGTAATCATACAGGGTTTCAAGGTTGTTTTGTCACCTTAACTGAATATCATGAAAAATTTACGTATCCCATGGCTTATCCTTCTAGGGAAATAAAAAATAGCCTGGGTGAGGTGTTAGCTCAGCAAGGCTTGCTGCAATTACGTTTAGCAGAAACTGAAAAATATGCGCACGTGACCTTTTTTATGAATGGCGGCGTAGAAGAGCCCAATATTGGCGAAGATCGTATTCTGGTACCTTCTCCCAAGGTAAAAACTTATGACTTACAGCCTGAAATGCATGCAGCACAAGTAACAGAGCACTTAGTCAACGCGGTTACCGAGCAAAAGTACGATGTCATTATGTGTAATTATGCCAACTGCGATATGGTGGGACATACTGGCAAATGGGAAGCGGCTCTTAAGGCGGTTGAGACGATTGATGCCTCATTAGCGGCTATTGTCGAGGCACTGGAAAAAGTAGGTGGACAAATGTTGCTGACCGCTGATCACGGTAATATTGAACAAATGCATGATGCTCAGGGCGGACCGCTCACCTCACATACCACTAACCCGGTACCGCTGGTGCATATAGGTGGACACAAGCCCTTAAGCGATGGTGGTAGTTTAAAAGATTTGGCACCCACTATGCTGGCCATATTAGGCATAGAACAGCCGGTGGAAATGGATGGTAAGTCTTTATTAACAGAGGCTTAATTCCAGGTGAGGTTTTTTCTATTTTTTTTATTGCTCTGCAGCCATGCTGCGGGTGTGGCTGCGGCAAATAATGATAAAAAGTTACGCCATGTGCAGGGTGAAATTAAAACCCTGGCAGATAATTTATCGCAATTAAACAAGCAAAAAGGGCAAGCCAGCATAGAGCTAAAGCACGTTGAACAACAATATGGAAAAATATCTCGTACGGTTAAGGCACTAGACTCACAGGTCAGGCTAAAGCAACGGCGAATTGATGAAATTCAGCAAGAAATGCAAATTCAAAACGGCTGGCTACTCACCCAGCAATCACAGTTGGCAGAACAGGTAAAGACAGCTTATGCTCTCGGACGACAGGAGCAGTTGAAATTAATATTTAATCAGCAAGATGTCAATCGTAGCAGCCGTATAATGACGTATTATCAATATTTTAACCAGGCGAGAATAGATAAACTGCAACGGATTAATACCAGCTTACAACTATTAACAAATCTAGAAGAAGAAAAACTGGGGGAAAAGCAGGAGCTTACAGTCTTAATTGCTGAGAATAAATTACACCAGGCGCAACTTGCCAAAAGTAGAGTGGAACGTAAGCAACTGCTTGCCAAGATTAAGCGAGACTATAAATCCAAGAATACGCAATTATCCAGGTTGAAGAAAAATGAGAAGCAATTAAAGCGTCTGATTTCAAGTTTACAAAAAGTCACACGAAACGAAGTCGTTACTAAAGCGGCAACCGGGCCATTTTATAAATTAAAAGGTAAGCTACTCTGGCCAGTCAAGGGTAAAATCACTCAAAGCTTTGGTAGTAAGCGTTCCGGTGGCAAATGGAACGGCGTATTAGTGCAGGCAAGGGAAGGCACAAAAGTAAAAGCTATCGCTCATGGTAAGGTGGTTTTCTCGGACTGGTTTAAAGGCTACGGTTTATTGGTGATTGTTAAACATGACAAAAACTACATGAGCCTGTATGCGTTTAATCAAAGTTTATATAAAGGCGTAGGGGACAGGGTTAACGCAGGCGATACGATAGCAACACTGGGAAATAGCGGCGGTAGAGACAAGGCTGGACTGTATTTTGAAATTCGCAAGAAAAATAAGCCGCTCAACCCGAAAAAGTGGTGCAAAAAAAGGCGTTGATTTGAGAGCATGCAGAGGTACGGAATATAGCTGGGAGTTATGGGTAAGCATAAAATAATATGAGTTGTAATTCGCTCTTTTTAAATTGAATTACATTATTTTATTGCTTATTGATATAGAATACATTTTATCAAGGAATGGGAATTAAATAAGTTGTGCATTATCGCGCAGATTTTTTGTTTGTCTTCGTCCGTATAGCAACAGGCGCATAGCAGGCTACGTAACTGTTGTTATACG
>JAUXBW010000074.1 GCA_030619185.1 Methyloprofundus sp. | reverse complement strand
TACAACCAGGCTGAACCTCATACTTGCTCCTGACGCGCTTCACCATAAATCTCATACAACACAGGCAATAAAATCAATGTCAAGAAGGTTGATGACACCAGACCACCAATCACTACGATGGCCAGGGGACGTTGTATTTCCGAACCAGGACCTGTCGCAAACAGCATCGGTAATAAACCAAACGCGGTTAAACTCGCGGTCATCAATACGGGTCGCAAACGACGCTCGGTACCGACAATAATCACCTCAGCCATACTCATTCCCGTGGCTCTTAATTGATTAAAGTAACTTAGCAATACCACGCTATTAGGGACAGCAACGCCTAATAAGGCAATAAAGCCTATTGATGCAGGAACCGACAAATACTCTCCCGATAACCATAGAGCAAACACCCCACCGATCATTGCCAGGGGGATATTTGAAAACACCAGAACGGCCTGTCTGACAGATCCAAAGGTAGTAAATAATAATAAAAAAACAAGCAATAATGACACCGGCACCACAAACCCCAAGCGCTTCGCCGCGCGTTGCTGGTTTTCAAACTCCCCGCCCCACTGCACAAGATACCCTGCTGGTAATGCAACTTTATCATGCACTACCTGTTTTGCCTGATCCACAAAACCCACTAAATCTCGCCCCTCTACATTACTGCGTATTACAACATAGCGCTGACTATACTCGCGCTGAATAGAAACCATACCATCCACTTTTTCCAGCTTAGCCACCGTAGATAATGGCACTCGCCCTCCCTCAGGCAAGGTTATTTGCAGGCTTTCAAAGTTTGCGCTATGACTCTCCCCCTTTAAAATTAGTGGGGTACGGCGCACACCTTCCTGCACAACCCCCAGCCTCAAGCCCTCTACCTGGGCACGTAAAACCTGTTCTATTTGCTCTATATCCAGGCCCAATCGTCCTGCGGCCAGGCGATCAATAGTTAACTGCAGATACTGCATTCCTTCATTCTGACTGGTGAACACATCGCTCGCGCCAGGAATGGTTTTAAGCAGTGCCTCAATTTCTTCCGCTTTAGTATTTAACAGTGCTAAATCAGTACCAAATAATTTAACAGCGACATCACCTCGCGTCCCCGTGAGCATTTCGGATACCCGCATTTCTATCGGCTGGGTAAAACCATAAGCGACTCCCGGCGTACCTGACATTACTGCCCGAATCGCCGCAATTAATTCTGCCTTGGTATCCATACGCCACTGATCTTTAGGGTGAAGTTCCAAAAAAGTGTCCGTATCATTCAGGCTCATAGGATCCAGGCCAATTTCATCCGAACCTACCCGGGCAATAATATTTTTCACTTCTGGCACATTTTTTAAAATATTTTTCTGTACCTGCATATCCAGAGCAACCGAGTTTTCCAGCGTAATTGAGGGTAATTTCTCTAACTGCAGGACAATATCACCCTCATCCATCGTGGGCATAAAGGTACTACCGATTTGCATAAATACACCGATTGTTATGACCAGCATCATAGCTGCTGCCATAAAAACTATTTTACGATGCTTAATACTCCATTTAAGACTCGGCATATAAAGGCGGTGCATTTGTCGAGCCAGCCAGGGCTCTTCAACGGCTTGCTGTACTAATAAATAAGAAGAAAAAACGGGAATAACAGTCAGTGATAAAACCAGAGAACCTGCTAACGCAAAAACAATGGTCAATGCTACAGGGGCAAATAATTTACCTTCCAGCCCTTGCAGAGCCAGTAAAGGTAAAAAAACAATGATAATAATCAGGCTACCTGATATAACCGGCGCAGCAACTTCGCGTGTTGCCCGATAAATAACATGCAAGCGTGGCAAGCGCTGCGCCTTTTCTTTATCCGAGAATTGAGTCAATACATTTTCCACCACCACAACAGCAGCATCTACCAGCATACCAATTGCAATCGTTAAGCCCCCCAGACTCATTAAATTAGCAGACATACCGGTCAGGCGCATTAAAATAAAGGTGATCAAAGCAGCCAATGGCAATACTAATGCAACCACTAATGAGGCACGCATATTACCTAAAAATAATACCAGCAAAATCATCACCAGCCCCGTCGCTTGAAGCAAGGCATTGGTGACTGATGACAGTGCGGAATTAACCAGCTTGCCCCGGTTATAAAAAACCTCCAGCCGCACGCCTTCCGGTAAGCTGGTACTTAATTGCTCAAGTTTTTTTTCTATATCGGCTACTGTCTGACCGGCATTTGCACCGCGCAGGCTAAGCACCAATCCTTCTACCGCCTCACCCTCACCATTGCGGCTGACTGCGCCATAGCGCGTTAAAGCTCCCAGTTTTACCTCGGCAATATCACTGACCATAATGGGAATACCCTGACTGTTCCCAGCAACAATAGTCGCGACATCCTCCAGCGTTTTAATGCGTCCCTCCGCACGCACCAGTAAAGCCTCTTCACCTTCATTTAAGCGTCCTGCGCCATCATTACGATTATTGCGCTGCAAGGCATTGATCAGCTGATCAATACTAATATTTCTGGCAGTCATCAAGTCATTATCCGGCACGACAGCAAAGCTTCTCACCAGTCCGCCCAGAGCATTCACATCGGCGACACCCGCGACAGTACGTAGAACAGGTCGAATAACCCAGTCGAGTAGACTACGGCGTTGCATTAAACTTAAATCGCCACCTTCTATAGTAAACATAAAGACCTCACCCAAGGGAGTGGTCATCGGCGCTATCCCCCCCTCAATACCTTCCGGTAAATCAGCCCATACGCTATTCAAGCGCTCGGCAATTTGCTGCCTTGCCCAGTAAATATCCGTATCTTCCTCAAAGTTGATGGTAATGTCAGTCAAAGAATATTTAGCAATAGAGCGCAGCATGGTTTGCTTAGGAATACCTAACAATTCGACTTCAATTGGTGCCGTTATTCTTGCCTCTACCTCTTCGGGCGGCATGCCAGCAGCTTTGACGATGACTTTAACCTGTATGGGTGAAACATCTGGAAAGGCATCAATGGGAAGTTGTTTAAACGCAGAATAACCACTGCCAATAAGCAATAGGGTCACCAGCATCATTAATAAGCGTTGCGTTAAGGCAAAACGAATTAAAGCGGACATTATTCATCGTCTCCCAGGCCTAAAAAGTTGGCTTTTAAAGCGACGGCTCCGCGTATGGCGATTTCACTCCCCTTCTTCAAGTCTCCTGTAATAATTGTTTGCCTCGATTCCCTGCCAACTACATGTATAGGCTTGGCCGTAAAGCCTGCTTCGGTACGGATAAATAAGTAAGTCAAGCCTTTATGCTGTGCTAAAGCTGAATTAGGAACCTTAAACATCGTCGCGGCACTATTTTGAATAATTTTAACAGCCACTGACTGCCCTGGCCTGATAGTTTCTTTTGCCACATCAACTTCTGCCCTAGCTAATACCGTCTGATTTTTCTCATCAACATGCTTACCTAATAGGAAAATATGCGCAGTCACTTTTGTATCAGGAATTAAGACTTTATCGCCTACCCGCACATGCTCAATACGCTGCTGTGGAATACTGATATCCAGCCAGAGCCTGTCAAAATTTGCCACACGAAATAAAGGTGCCAAGGCTTCAGCCCGCTCGCCCGTAGTGACCATACGGTCTAAAACCACCCCGGAAATAGGTGCAAGAATTTTTAATTGACTGCTTAATTGACGGGTTTTCTCTAGCGCTTTAATATCTGCCTGAGAAACACCTGAAATGGTTAATAACTGGCGTGTCTCATTCAAGTGAGATAAAAAAACCTGGTAGTTGGTTTTGGTTTGTAGCCATCGCCTATCAGCAATCACCCCTTCATCATAAAGCTTTTTATCCCGGGCATAATCTGCCTTAGCTAATAACAAATCATTAATTGACTTCAAGTGATGTTGCTGCAAGGCTAATAAGCCGGGACTGTTGATCGCGGCCAAAACCTGCCCTTTTTTGACTTCATCGCCTATACTTGCCCTGATCTGGGTAATTAACCCTGCCTGTGTTGTGCTAACAAAATATTCATTTTGTGGAGGAATCACTACCTTAGCAGGCGCACCTAATAAAGGCGCGGATTTAATAGCCTCTAGCTTATCCAGCTTAACCCCCAGATTATAGATCTGCGCCATAGAGAGTTTGATTTGAGGATCCGCTAAAACAGGCAGGCTATTTAATAACAGTAATATGATTAAGATTCTCATGGCATTTCTCCTACTGCCTGATTATATAGGGCAATATTTCGCTGCAAACGAATGTCACTTTCCAGAGCCGTTTTAATGGCCGATACAGATCGCGCCTGTAGTCGCAGAAAATCCATCAAACTAAGCTCACCTGCAGTAAAACTTAAATTTGCAATTTTCAGCTGTTGTTCAGCGTTTACACGCAATTTTTTTGCTAGCTCTAAATGCACAATTTCAACTTCCAGTCCATGCTCTGCCTCATGTAATTGCGCCAACAAAGCTCTATATGTATGTGCTTTGTCAGCCTCAGCAGCAACATACACCCGAGTGGCCGCAGCAACACCGGGGGCAATATACGCAGCCCCGCCAAAGGGAACGTTTACAGTAAAAGCAATGCTATTAATTGTCTTGTCTGATCGCGAGCCCCTTTCAGTCACGCCGCCTACCGCCACAGTTGTTTGTCCTGAGCCCCGAGCCTTAAGCCACTCCACTTGTGCTTTTTTCTGTGCAATAGTGGCATTCATTATAGCCAAAGCCGGATGCCTGGCATTGATAGAATTTTCCTGGCTTTTTTCTTCATTTATGAACGCTGGAACTCTGTAGCTCTGAGTTAAAAAATAGTAGCGTTTACGCGCGTGCATAAGTTCTGCTTCGGTATTAATCAGTTCGGCTTTCTTCTGCAATAGTTCACTTTCAGCCAACAAAAAATCCGCTTTAGGCAAATCACCTACGTCCACACGTTGCTGCACGGTTCTGGCTAATTTTTCCGCTAACTTAAATTCTTTTTTAGACATTTCATAACGTAATGCTTCCAGTTTCTGCGCCCATAAAGCTTCGCGCACTAAGCCTGCAACCCTGAGCTTAATTGCCTTGGTTTTATGCACCACACTTTGCTCCGCCTGCTGCGCTAACTGTATACCTGCATCTCGCTGCCCCCAATTCCAGACAGGCACTTGAATCAAGCCATCAAACTCGTATGCACCAAGGTTGGAGCCGGCAAAATCATCCTTATAATATGTTTGTAACTGTGGTGCACCAGAGATCCAGCGACTGCCACGCTCATGTAGGGCTGAACTTTCCTGTTGCATCGCTGCAATCAAAGCATAATCAGGGTATTTTTCTACAGTTTGCGTCACTAAATCAGACAAACTTAATTGTGGATCAACAATAATTAAATCCACATGATCAACTATATGTTGTTGTTCTGCCTGGACAACGGGAAGCACGACTACCATAGCAACCAATAGCAGTGCGATAAAATTGAAATTTGACATTATTATCTCTAAATGGGTGAGATCGACACCGTCCATGGCACTGAGCACCTACTCCCTATGAGTATAACGAACGCGAGTGCATGACTTGAAAATCAACTCTCACTCACTACTACCATGAATACAATATGCCCTTATTTATGGCTCCTCAATTAATATCATAATAGAATTCTTACTTTTCTCTTAAGAATAATTGGGTTTTTTTGTAAAAAAAAGTTAAAATTATGTATTTGATTCATAGTTCTTAGAAAAGACCTTTGAGGTTTAATGTCTCTTAGATCATGGATGAAAATCTAAATGATAAAATAACGCAAATTTATATGACAAATATATTAGGGATTTCCGCTTACTATCATGATAGTGCGGCAGCATTGGTTGTTGACGGTAAGATTGTCGCGGCAGCCCAAGAAGAACGTTTTACCCGTAAAAAACATGACCCGGGATTTCCAGCAGAAGCAATTAAGTACTGCCTGCAAGAAGCTGGAATTACATTATCTGAGCTAGATAGCGTTGTTTTTTATGATAAGCCCTTAGTCAAATTTGAACGCCTGCTTGAAACCTATATCGCTTATGCACCTAAAGGCATCTCTTCATTTGTTGCCGCTATGCCCGTCTGGCTGAAAGAGAAGCTCTATTTAAAATCCACTTTAAAGAAAGAGCTTGCTAAATTAGGCCGATGCAAAACAGCTGCCTTGCCTCAATTACTTTTTACCGAGCACCATCACTCTCATGCTGCCTCAGCTTTTTTCCCTAGTCCGTATAAAAAAGCAGCTGTCTTATGTCTGGATGGCGTAGGTGAGTGGGCCACCACCACCGCCTGGTTAGGCGAAGGGGATAAACTCACGCCATTATGGGAAATAGATTTCCCTCATTCACTGGGTTTATTATATTCTGCATTTACTTATTTTACTGGCTTCAAGGTAAACTCCGGCGAATATAAACTGATGGGATTGGCTCCCTATGGTGAACCTATATATGTTGATTTAATTCTAGATAATTTACTGGATTTAAAAGAAGACGGAACCTTCAGACTAAATATGCAATATTTTAATTATTGCACCGGTCTGACCATGACCAACAAACGTTTTGCCAAGCTATTTGGCCGCCCTGCACGCAAACCGGAAAGTCCATTAACACAGCAGGAAATGGATATTGCCGCATCGATTCAGGTGGTCACTGAGCGCGTTGTGCAACGCCTGGCTAAGAGTATACATAAAGAAACAGGTGCCGACTATTTATGCCTGGCGGGTGGTGTCGCACTTAACTGCGTCTCCAACGGGAAATTATTAACCAACGGGCCTTTTAAAGACATCTGGATTCAACCTGCTGCCGGTGATGCGGGTGGCGCGATAGGCGCGGCTTTAATTGCCTGGCATGACTATTACCACGGAGCTAGAACGCTTGAGCAGCCCGATGCTATGCAAGGCTCTTACTTAGGCCCAAAATTTGATGCTGAGGAAATCAGAAAGCAATTAACGGCAGCAGGTGCCGTATTTGAAGAACTCCCAGACGATAAGTTAATGCCGCAGCTGGCGGATATACTGGCAAATGAAAACGTGCTGGGCTGGAGTCAGGGGCGTATGGAGTTTGGCCCCAGAGCCTTGGGTGGACGCTCAATTATTGGTGATCCTCGCAGTAAAAAAATGCAATCCATCATGAACCTGAAAATCAAATATCGGGAATCTTTCAGGCCTTTTGCCCCTTCGGTTCTGGCAGAGCGAGTCAGTGATTATTTTGAGTTAAAAGCTGGCCAGCGTAGTCCCTACATGTTAATGGTTGCGCCAATTAAAAAAAGCTTGCGTATCGCAATGACTGATGACCAGCAACAGTTATTTGGTGTTGATAAGCTTAAAGTTATACGCTCCGAACTACCGGCCGTTACACACGTTGATTATTCAGCGCGCGTACAAACAGTACATCCTGAAACTAACCCTCGGTATTACGATTTATTAAAAACATTTTCAGACAAAACTGGCTGTGGTGTTTTAGTAAATACATCTTTCAATGTGCGTGGAGAACCCATTGTCTGTACGCCAGAAGATTCATATCGTTGCTTTATGCGTACAGAAATGGATTATTTAGTCGTTGATAATTTCTTAATGGCTAAAAAAGATCAGCCGGTATGGGAACAGGATGAGTCCTGGAAAAATGAATTTGAACTGGATTAAGAACTAAAAATGACTACGACTAAACATGAATTACGCCAATTTGGGGTTGTATTTTCCATTGGTATAATTATTATATTCGGCCTGGCACTACCGCTTTTGGCACAAAAACCAGTACCCTCCTGGGTACCCATCGCTACTTTGCCTGTCGCATTGATAGCGTTAATCTTGCCCATTGTACTAAAACCCTTTTATTACGTCTGGATGAAAATAGGGGCTGTTTTAGGCTGGATTAATACACGTATTATTTTAGGATTTATTTACTTTGTCGTTTTTCTACCCGTAGGTTTAGTATTGACCTTGTTACGTAAAGACCCAATGAGTAGACGCTTTGACAAAGAAATGCCTAGCTATCGTAAAATAAGCAACCCAACACCTGCTAAAAACTTGGAGAGACCATTCTAATGATTGATTTATTAAAAGACTTATGGGGTTTTATGCGTGAGCGTAAAAAATTCTGGCTAGCTCCTATTTTGGTGGTGCTATTGCTACTTGGAACATTATTAGTATTGACCGAAGGTTCTGTTGTTGCCCCCTTTATCTATACTTTATTTTAACCCCATCATGTAGCCTGTATGGAGCTTGTTGAATATGGAGCATTAGCTTTTGATTCAACAAGCCTCATCGAAATTTATTACTTTATGGTTACAGGGGTATGTTTCAATGCCCTCACTCACATTTAAAGTGTTCAATAGTTAAATTCACAATTTGTGAAATTAAGAAGAATAAAAATACAAGTTAAACTCACTGAAAATGAGCCACTTAAAAGCAAATTCATTAAACTACTTATTAGCCTTTAGCAGTGTGCTTTTAACGCTTATCTTTTTGGAGTTTTTCTTAAGTCAGTACTTTATCAATAAGACACCACTTAAATTGCACTTTGCGCTTCCGGTCGCTCTGGAAGTGCTTTCACAAAGCTCCAAAGATGCTAGAGTTCCAAAAGATTACATCGCCTTGGCTGGCGACTCGTATGCCCAGGGAAAAGGTGACTGGTTATTAGGCTCTAACCCAAATAAAAACGGCTCCTTTCACTCTGCACATTTAATTCATCAATATTTGGGACAAGACGTTATAAGTTTTGGGCGTAGTGGTGCAAGCAGTACTGAAGGGCTGGTACAAGAACCGTTGGCTAAGCTTAACTTTATAAAACGCAATATAGCAAAGGACATACAAGACCCGCAAAAAATCCTTGTCTATTTTTATGCAGGTAACGACTTAACAGACAACTGGAAAGAATATAAGCGCGATTTCGTTCCACTATATGGTGAGAACAAAGTCAATGATGATGCGGTTTGGGATGCTTACTTTGAACAGCAAATCCAATCAAAAAAAGTCGGTGTTATCAGCTTTATAGATAATAACCATGGCTGGCTGACCTATACCGTCAGAAAAATCATCAAGAGCGGCTTTAGTACGACAGAAGATCAGGACATTGATATACCCATTGATGCCCATAACCAGGCAATCAATACAGCAATGATTGCAGGAAAACCACAAGTCTTGCCCAGCGACTTACAACCCCCTGCAATGACGCTGAGTGAAGAGCAAACTCAATTAGCTTTGGATATGTTTTCCCGGTCACTGACTTACCTGAAAAAACATTTTAAGGATACGCAAGTAACGGTCGTTTATATCCCGTCAGTACTTGGAAGCTATCAGATTATCTCGGCCCATATAGCTCAACTTTATAGCAAAAATAAAAATGGTGTTGCTGGCAACAAAAACAACGTAATTTCTGGCG
>JAUXBW010000071.1 GCA_030619185.1 Methyloprofundus sp. | reverse complement strand
GGACTCTTGTTGCTGAGCCAGTAATCGCTGGCAGCCTGCGTAGGCAATCATTGCGCCATTATCAGTGCAAAACTCGGGGCGGGGAAAGAAGATTTCAGCTTGTTGTTTTTTTACCATCTCAGTTAAAGTGAGACGTATATGGTGATTGGCACTTACGCCTCCAGCAACGACCAGGCGTTTTAATCCCGTTTGTTGCAGGGCTCGTTTGCACTTGATTGCGAGTGTTTCGGCTGTGGCTTGTTGAAAGGCAAAGGCAACGTCAGCTTTGTCTTGCTGTGTTTTTTCGCTATTCTCCAGTGTGTTCATGGTAAATGTTTTAAGTCCACTGAAGCTGAAATCTAGCCCTGGACGATTGGTCATTGGGCGGGGGAATTTATACCGGTTTGCGCGCCCCTGCTCCGCGAGTTTTGCCAATAATGGACCGCCAGGATATGCAAGCCCCAGCATTTTTGCCGCTTTATCAAAAGCTTCACCAGCCGCATCATCCAGCGACTCACCCAGTAGTTGATACAGGCCTATGCCTCTGACTTCGACGAGCAGTGTATGACCGCCAGAAACGAGTAGGGCGACAAAGGGGAATTCAGGGGGGTGCTCTTCAAGCATAGGGGCAAGCAAGTGTCCTTCCATATGATGTACCCCCACTGCCGGGATGGCCAATGACCAGGCCAGGCTTTTCGCGGTCGCTGCACCCACTAATAAGGCACCAATTAAACCAGGGCCTGCTGTGTAGGCGATGCCTTGAATATCATTTTTAGGTAAGTGGCTGCGTTGCAGGCATTCGTCTATAAGAGGGATAAGTTTACGAATATGGTCGCGTGAGGCGAGTTCCGGAACTATGCCGCCGTATTCATTATGCATCGCAATTTGACTATATAAGCTGTGCTGTATCAGACCTTTTTCACTATGATACACTGCGACACCGGTTTCATCGCAAGAGGTCTCTATTCCTAAAATGTACATTGATTTTTTGATTTTCAATAGAATACTGCTATAATCAAGAGTTCGCTAGCTGACATGTATGCGCTTAGGCTGGCTCAATAATTAAGAATTTTAGCAAACTGGAAAAATTTATGCCCGCAATTAAAGTTAAAGAAAACGAACCATTTGATATTGCTCTGCGCCGTTTTAAGCGTTCTTGTGAGAAAGCAGGGGTACTATCGGAAGTGCGTCGTCGTGAGTTTTATGAAAAACCAACGGCTGAACGTAAGCGTAAAGCTGCTGCTGCAGTCAAGCGTCACTTGAAGAAGCTATCGCGTGAGCGTTATGCGCTTAAAAACCTACGTCGTGGCCGTCCTCAGTTGTAAGCAAAGATGACTACTATGCAGGATCGCCTTAAAGGCGAAATGAAACAAGCGATGAAAAATCGAGAAAAAGTTCGTTTAGGGACTATTCGATTGGTATTGGCGGCTATTAAGCAAAAAGAAGTGGACGAGCGCATTGTTTTGGATGACCAGCAAGTGATAGTCGTGCTAGACAAAATGCTGAAACAGCGTAGAGAGTCAATCAAACAATACCGCGATGCAGGCAGGGTTGATTTAGCTGCAGTGGAAGAGGCTGAAGTGCTGGTTATTCAGGAGTTTCTGCCGCAGGCATTGACTGAAGATGAAATTAGCGACATGGTCCAGTCGGCTATTGCTGATTGTTCGGCAAGTTCAATGAAGGACATGGGTAAGGTCATGGCAATATTAAAGCCTGCTATGCAGGGAAGAGCAGATATGGCCATAGTCAGTACCAGAATCAAGGCGATATTAGCGGCTTAAAATGTAGGCTACATGGCAGGTAGAATCCCCCGATCTTTTATAGATGACCTTTTGGTCAGGGTTGATATTGTAGACCTGGTAGATTCTTATGTGCCGCTGAAAAAATCGGGGAGTAGTTACGTTGCCCGTTGTCCCTTTCATACGGAAAAAACCCCTAGCTTTGCGGTAACGCGCAATAAACAGCTGTACCACTGTTTTGGTTGTGGTGCGGGCGGCAACGCGATTAGTTTTTTGATGGACTATAGTCACCTCAACTTTGTCGAGGCCATAGAGGATCTGGCAGATTTTGTCGGTGTGACCGTACCGCGAGATTCAAGTCGTGTCCCTGAAAAGAAAAATAATGTCAGCGAAATTTTTCAGGTGCTAGAGCAGGTAGCCAGTTTCTACATACAGCAATTGCGTGAAAACGAGGCGGCTAAAACAGCAGTCGCTTATCTTAAGTCCCGGGGCTTAAGTGGAGAAGTGGCGCGTGAATTTCAGATTGGCTTTGCACCTGATAGCTGGGATGCCTTATTAAAGCGCTTTAAAACTCGGCAACTCATTGATGCGGGGCTGGCAGTATCCAAAGATAGCGGTTCGGCTTATGATCGTTTTCGTGGCCGTGTTGTTTTCCCCATACGTGACAGGCGGGGGCGAGTTTTAGGCTTCGGTGGTCGGGTTCTGGATGATTCCTTGCCTAAATACCTAAACTCTCCGGAAACTGCAGTTTTTCATAAAGGCCGTGAAGTTTATGGCTTATATGAGTTGCTGTCCAGAAACTCAAAGCCAGAGCGAATTGTGGTTGTTGAAGGCTATATGGATGTTATTGCCTTAGCTCAGTTTGGTGTAGGGTATGCGGTGGCTACCTTGGGAACGGCAACTTCAAAAGAGCATCTGGAGTTACTGTTTCGTTTTACCAGTGAAGTTGTGTTTTGCTTTGATGGCGATAAAGCGGGTAGAGAAGCATCCTGGCGTGCAGTTATCTCGGCTTTTCCCAGTCTTCGGGATGGTAGGCAGGTAAAAATCATGCAGCTACCTCTAGGCAGCGATCCCGATACCTTTGTAAGGGAGCGGGGGCTTGTTGAGTTTGAAGGTAGAGTGGTTTCGGCGCAAGCCTTGTCGGAGTATTTTTTTGAGCGTTTAAGTCAGGGCTTAAACCTTGATGGGATGGAGGGACGTGCTGGTCTGGTAAACAAGGCAAAAGCTTATTTGCAGACATTGCCTAACGGGGTTTTTCAAGAATTGATGCTGGAGAAGTTAAAAGCATTATCAAAGCTAGATAAACTGGATTTTTTAGAAAAGCCAACTACACTTAAGCACTTAAGGCATAAGCAACAACAAGAAGATACAAAGCTATCTCCGGTAAGGCTGGTCATTACCCTGCTTTTACAGAACCCGGATTTAATTGAGGTATTTGAGAAAAAGGAAATAAAGTGGCAGGCACTAAATTTTCCGGGCATTGACTTATTAAAAAAAATAGTTGAAATAATCAAGCAACACCCCGATATTAATTTGCCTAGATTGCTTGAATATTTCAGAGGGCAGGACGAAGAAAAATATATAAATATCATGATGAATCATGATTTTTTTGTTTCAGGGAGTGAGATTAAAGATGAATTTTCAGGTGCAATCAATAGATTAATTGAGCAGGGCATAGAACAGCGCCTTGATGAGTTAATTGCAAAGGAGAGAGCAAGCGGGTTGGCTTTGCACGAGCAAAAGGAATTGTTAGGCATGCTGGCTAAGTCCGTACGTAAGTAATTTTCTTTATCAGGCTAGATGGCTTGATATAGCATTTTTAAGAGTGATAAATGAACCAAGAACAGCAGCAGTCCCAACTTAAACAATTAATTGCCAAAGGAAAAGCGCAGGGGTACTTAACGTATTCTGAGGTTAATGACCATTTGCCGAGTGAAATTGTTGACCCTGAGCAAATTGAAGACATTATTGGCATGATCAATGGCCTGGGTATCAAGGTTCATGAGTCTGCGCCAGACGATGAAGATTTATCTGAAGAAATAGCCGCTGATGACGATGATGATGATGCAGAGGAGGTTGCTGCACTGGCCTCGGTTGATAGTGAGTTTGGGCGTACCACTGATCCGGTTAGAATGTACATGCGGGAAATGGGTTCAGTAGGGTTATTAACCCGGCCAGAAGAATTAAAGATTGCACGTAGAATTGAAGAAGGTCAGCGTCAGATTGTACGGGCCATTTCCCGGTCTCGATTTGTTGTTGAGTCTTTATTTTCGGATTTTGCAACCATAGGTGAAGAAAATGGTCTGCGCTTAACGGATATCCTAAGTGATTTTATTGATCTGAACGAGCCGGAGTATGATGATTCGCGTGTTGCACCAACACCTGCGGATACAGCTAAAGACGATACTGAAGAAGAGGAAGAGGATCCAGGGCCAACAGGTGCAACCCAGGAAGAAGCTGAAGAAAAAATTGCTGAAATCAAGCAAGCTTATAAGCGTGTAGAGTCTTCATTAAAGAAAAATGGCTATCAGCATGAAAAAACTGATCAGGCATTTGAAGCACTTGCGGTGCGTTTTCTGGAAGTCAAATGGGCTCCTCAGTATTTTAAAAAACAAGTTGCCATGGTTGCGGTTATTACAAAAAACATCCGTGAGCAAGAAAGAAATATCCTGGGTATTTGCGTTAAACAGGCAAAAATAAATCGCAAAGAATTCATTGATAACTTTATTGGTAATGAAGCAAATTTAAAATGGCTTTCCAGTTTTGCAGGGAAAGATGAGGCTGTTGCCGTTGCCTTAAAGGAAAAAGAAAAGGAAATTAAACGAGTCGAGGCGCACTTTAAGACAATACAGGAAGCTAACGGTATGGTTATTACCGAGCTAAAAGATATTAGTCGGCGAGTTTCAATCGGTGAAGCCAAAGCTAGGCGCGCTAAAAAAGATATGATTGAAGCCAACTTACGACTGGTAATTTCAATTGCTAAAAAATATACCAATCGTGGCCTGCAGTTTCTGGATTTAATTCAGGAAGGCAATATAGGCTTAATGAAGGCGGTTGATAAATTTGAATACCGTCGTGGCTATAAGTTTTCAACTTATGCAACCTGGTGGATACGTCAGGCAATAACCCGTTCGATTGCGGATCAGGCTAGAACCATTCGTATTCCAGTACATATGATTGAAACGATTAATAAACTCAATCGTATCTCCAGACAGATTATGCAGGAAAAAGGCAGAGAAGCAACGCCTGAAGAGTTAGCTGTGCAGATGGAGATGCCGGAAGATAAAGTGCGCAAGGTGCTAAAAATAGCCAAAGAGCCTATTTCCATGGAAACACCGATTGGCGACGATGAAGATTCGCATCTAGGCGACTTTATTGAGGATTCCAAGATGCTTTCTCCAGTGGAGTCTGCTACAATAGAGGGCTTGAAAGAATCGACGCAGGGTGTGCTGGCAGGATTAACTGCGCGCGAGTCGAAAGTTTTGCGTATGCGTTTTGGTATCAATATGAACACCGATCATACCCTGGAAGAAGTAGGTAAGCAGTTTGATGTAACTCGTGAACGCATTAGACAGATTGAAGCAAAAGCCCTACGTAAATTGCGTCATCCATCTCGCTCAGATCAGTTGAGATGTTTTCTAGACGCAGAATAAGACCTAATGTTTAGGGCCCTTAGCTCAGTTGGTTAGAGCATCCGACTCATAATCGGCAGGTCCCCAGTTCGAGTCTGGGAGGGCCCACCATCCATTTGAAAGGTTGCTATATGCAGCCTTTTTTTATATCTGAACTTTAAGGGAGTTGGAAACAAAAATCCTACCCAATATCGGACGATTATTTGTTTCCATCTCCCTAAGTTCAGGGTTGTATTTATCCCTTGTTAAAGAAGGATCATAAAATGAGCAATGATTATATTTTTACTTCCGAGTCGGTCTCGGAAGGTCATCCAGATAAAGTAGCTGATCAAATATCAGATGCAATTCTAGACTCTTTACTTGCACAAGACCCCAAATCAAGAGTCGCGTGTGAAACGCTGGTTAAAACCGGGTCAATTCCATTATCGCTGTTGGTGAATGGCGATGCAAATACCCGTCCGGTATTATTTTGTTTTATAAGTGTAGTAGAACCCGGTTCATAAATAGTGTCATCTGACGATGCTTTATAGAAGGTTTTTAGCTGAGCAACTTTTGCCTTGTTAAAAACAGTATCACTGTCAAGCCCGTAGGTTACATCTTTATTCAAACTGTCCTTCCCTGCTTTCAACATGGTTCCCTGTTCAAGCAAATAAGTTTCAACCTGTTTTGCAAGTTCTCCCAGTATATGTACTTTATTTGCTTCTGCCGCACGAGGCTGAAGCTGTAAAACTTCCTTATAATAAAAATCGAGATGCCGTTGTGTAATGGTGTTAATATGGGTTTGTGTAAACCTGAATAACATCAAAAAACTTAGGAACAATGCATAATGAGGCGTGTGTTTGTCATAGCTTTCAAGTGTTTTTAGTAACTCCTTTTCGGCTTCCTGAATAATTTTTGAATAGTTGGATAAAAAGGTATCGAAAATACCCGTGAATAAATTATGATTGGCCGCATGTTCAATACTTAAAAAATTGTCAGCAAAGGCTGTAAGCGGATTATTAAAAATACTTTCGTCAGGATCAATGTGATTTTTGTACGCTTTCCAGTTTGCGTAAGGCGAATCTTCAAACCAAACATTACTAAGCTCTTCGGTATTTATTATTTTTGCAGCATCTGTCAACGGCATATTTAAAATCATCCATTCGTGTCCGACATGGTGATTCAGATACCCATGATTTTGAGCAGCTTTATAATATGCTATCAGCCGGTAAAGCGAAGGCGATAATTTTGTTTTAATAAGATTATCTATCGTCTGTTTAAGCGAGGTTTCTTCAGGTAATTTCTGAACATAGTTATCAAGTGATTTGCTAAGCGTAAGAATGGCGCTAAACAATTCTTCCAATTTTATCCTGATATCATTTAAGGAGGTTTTGTTGTCGTCATTGCGAATAAAATCAAACCGTTCCTTTATTTCTAACTGATATCGGTCAATATTTTGAAGTGCAATTGTGCCGAGCTGGGCCGAAATATCGCTTGAGAAAAATGGCTTCCAGTTTCCCGCCAGGACATTTGCATTGTTATAATAATTTATAAAAACTGCAAAATTATTGGCAAATACAATCCAGTCGGCATATTCTTTTTCGTCAACCCGGGCATATTTGTTTTTATCCATTCCGGGCAAAATCCTTTGAATTTGATTTGTTCCGCTATGAATTAATGGATTTTTATGTTCGCTGCAGTCTGCCATTTTTATTTAACTGATTAATCTGTTATTAAAAATTCAGTTCAGTTCCTTCGTTTATGTAGTATGGGAATACAAAATTGAAACGGCTGTTGGTCGCTCTCACTACGTATTCGATTTCAACCAAAACTTCACCTTCCAACTCATTTTGCATGTTCAGTGAAATCTTTTTTGCATCAATCCTCGGCTCAAAAAACAGGATTGCTGTTTTTATTTTGTCTATCATAATGGTTTGAACCGTTGTATTCAACGGTTCAAACAATAAAGTATTCATATTACATCCATACTTGGGTTGCATAACCCGTTCACCAATAGTGGTAGTAAGCAATATCTGCAAACTACGCTCTATATCAATTTCCTTTTCGGTCATTTCCACAGCTTTCGTCTGAGCATTAAATGTTGGTGGAAAACTCCATCCAACTCCCAGAAAATCGTTGCTTGTAAATTCGTCACTCATAGTAGTAAGTTTTAAAAATTACCCAATATTTACTGTTGGGCAACCTATAACAATTGTTCCGCCGTGTGCAGTGCTGTCACCCATTCTTGCTGCCGGTGTGCCACCTATAAAAACTGTTCCCGAACCTGCTGCAATTGTATCTGGTGGCCCGACACATGTGCACATATCGCCGACTTTAGCTGCCGGTACTCTGCCAATCATAACCGTTGGAGTCCCGGGTGGCATTACCGGCCCACCCACATGCGGTACTGTTCCCGTAACCATCGGGCAAACATGCATATCTCCTACTCTGGCAGCCATTGGCATAATATTATTTTTTAATTAATATTTACAATTGCACCTTTTACATTCGTGGAACCTCCACTTGAGATTTCTGCCCCGGTGCTTCCTTCTACTTTTGCCTGAGCGCTGCCCTTTATGCCGATGTTTACGCCTTCAGCATTCAAATCATTGGCAGCTTTCAGTATAATATCCTTAATACTTTCTATAGTGATCCCATCCTGATTCATCGTTATTTTGTTTCCGCTCTGATCCTCTAAAAGAATTGCAGTTTCATCTTCAGAAATGATGAATTTATTACCAGCGGGAGTTTCCAGCGAATAGCTTATTTTATCGTCATTAAAAATCATTTTCATTTCACTACGGCTTACATAACCTTTTTCATGATTGTCATCGCTCGCAGTAATGGGGGCAGGTTTTGCGGAGCTATTAAGCATACCGAGCACAACAGCATGGCGTGGGTCGTTATTTATAAACCCAACAATTATTTCATCACCAATTTCAGGCCTGAAATACGTTCCACGGTTTTCTCCAGCATCGAGTGTTGAAACACGGCACCAAATGCCATCTTCATCGTTATTGATAACAGGTATTTTAACCAAAATCCGATCTTCACCATCCGGATCATTATTGAGCTGTGTTACAATACCGATATGCAATCCCTGAATGGCAGGCAACATGGCACCGCTTAATGGTTGCTGAACATTGTAGGTTTGTACAAACCATTCGGGATTAATTCCAAACTGAAAGGTGGTTTGCCAAAGCCCTTCTGTAACCTGGTGTCTGATTCCGGTAACAAATAATTTACCTTCAAATCTTTCGCCTACTCCGTTTAACTGGATAAGCTCACCGGGTAAAACATCGGCAGTTCCGTCGGTAGTAACTTTTCCACGGATTTTTGCCAAGCGTTTTTTTAGCATGGCAGCATTAACCCAGGCTTGCAGTTCAGGTTCTTCAATTTTTGCGCTGTTATACAACCTGAATTCTTCTTCACCAATAACATCAGCTAAAACATCGGGAGAAAGATTTCCTGCTTCTGGAACAGACGGTTCTCCAGCTTCTGTATCAGAAATCAATTCCTGGTCGGTGTAGTTCCATGTAGAACCTTTTACTGACTTGTGTTGCAATCGGGCATCAATTTCGGCATCGAGCGTATGAACACTTGCACCATATTGAATGGTTAGCGCTGCGTCGGCACTTAGTTCCGGCGGAGCCACAGAAAGAATATTATCATTGGCAATACAAAGCAGTCCGTTAACATCGGCACGGCAAAGCATAAAATCCCAGTCGGTACTATTGTATTGAACAATCTGCTTGTGTGTAACTGTTGTTGCAGTCACCTCTTTTTCTAATCCGTGGGCATCAATCAGTTCTTCTATCACATCGCTGTCTTTCACCTCTACGGAATATTTGTTTTTACAAGCCACGGTCATTTTAACCGCTTTGTCTTTACATTCCACAATAAGGAGCGAGTTTTTATTTCTTACTCTTATGCTGTGTTTTATCACAATTCCTTTAAACAACGTTTTTTCGTCGTTGCTATAACCCACTTGTACTTCAATTTCTTTTCCGGGTTCAAAATCGGATTGGCTGCTCAATTCAAAAGTTTGACTGCTGAGTTCGCCATCTACATAAACCAATGTTGCCATTGGAATCCGGTTAACCTCTTTATTTACAATAATTGACAGCAGTTGATATTGCCGGGAAACTTCAGCACCGCCGCTAAGAATCGTATGTGTAACTATGCTTTTCGGCTTGTCAGACGGTATGTTTTTTCTTGATCATTTTCTTTTAAGTCGGAGGCCAAGCGGTCTTAG
>JAUXBW010000173.1 GCA_030619185.1 Methyloprofundus sp. | reverse complement strand
TCAACCATGGTTCGTGTACCAACGTCAAAGCCCGCTTCAGTGGCTTCCAGTGAACTTTTTCCTGATTTAACCGCTGATTTTAAGGCTCCAACCTGGCTAATCGCAGAAATAACTCCTCGGTAAGAGTCTTTTACTTCTCTGGTGACGGCTCTCTGGGTGGCAATTAGATTTTCTTGTGCTTCGGCAAACTGGTATGCAGCTTCGCGTGTTCTGGAGTTGACAGCGCCCCCTTCAAAAAGTGGAATATTTAATTGTAATCCAATGTTTTCAGTATTACCCGTCGCATGAAGGTTTCCCGTAGTATTATTAAAGCCAAATCCACCGACAATATCCAGAGTTGGATAATGACCACTGCGTTGCAGGTCAATATTATCCTGAATAATCTCAGATTCACTGCGGGCAACCAAAATTTGTAAGTTTTGATTTAGCGCCTGCTGATTCCACTCATCAATATTATTAGGCTCAGGCTTCGGCAGAGGTAAGGCCACGCCTAATATATCAAGCTCAGAGGAATAGGGGCCAATGATTTCCTTTAGTGCTTCTTTGGCACTTTCCACATCATTCTCTGCTGCAATCACATCAGATCGACTTTGATCATAACCTGCCTGTGCTTCATACACATCGGTAATGGCAATCAATCCGACTTCAAATCTTTGTTGCGCTTGTTCTAGTTGTCTGGCAATGGTTTTTTGCTCGGCAAGAGCAAAGGTAAGGTCATCCTGAGCGGCCAATACGGAGAAATAAGCATTCGTTGTTTTCAGCATTAAATTCTGCTGTTCAGCAAGATAGCTAGCATCAGCAAGCGCAATCTGCTTTTCTGACTGGGACAATTGCACCCACATATCATAATGAAAAACAGGTTGTACTAAATTAATACCAAACTGACTATCCCAAAAATCATTTCTTTTTGTTTGGCCGGGGAATGCTTCATTAAAAAGAGAATCCTGATATGACCAATTATAGCCTGTGGATGCACCCGCGCTTACTGTAGGTAAAAGCCGGGCAATGCTCTGATCTTTGCTTTCGCCTACGGCCATTTTATTGGCTAAGGAACTGCGTAAGATAGGGTCATTTTGTCGTGCAAGTTCATAGGTTTCTAATAAATCCTGGGCAGACAATGCACTGGAAAATAAAAGTAAAACTGCAATGCTGGTTTTTTTCATAAATGCTTTCCGAAGCTCAATACAATAATTACTCATATTATATAAGTAATAGGAGCTAAAGTAATTTATCTTTTTGATACATGGGACAGAAATGAAAGTATTGTATGTCATTTTTTGAACGAGAATTCTATTGTACTCCTGCGGAACATATTTCAACTTATTTCGTTCCCATTCCTTATCTCTGATAAGTAACAAAGTAACACGAAATAACCTAACCCTCACTCGCTTCAAGTTGCTCACTGATTTCCATCCATTCTATTTCGGTTTCTTCCAGTGCAATGTCTACTAAAGCTTTATCTTGCAGAACCAGTTTTAAGCGTGCTTTATTAGCATCATCGTACAGCTGGCTGTCGGCTAACTGGTTTTCCAGATCTTTTTGTT
Source organism: Methyloprofundus sp. (assembly GCA_030619185.1). GTDB lineage: Bacteria > Pseudomonadota > Gammaproteobacteria > Methylococcales > Methylomonadaceae > Methyloprofundus. The sequence continues at coordinate 3,575 of JAUXBW010000173.1, read as the reverse complement.
GTTGATGGTATTTTTCCAGTGCCTTATCAGCTTTTTTCAGGGCATCGTATAAAGGCTTTAATTTTTTGCGTCGTTCGGCATCTAGTTTACGCTGTTGTTTTTTATTTATACCAGATGGGGTAGAGACACCGTCAGGGCTATCATGGCTCAGTTGTTTTTGTTCATTTAGCCACAGGCGGTAATCGTCCAGATCACCCTCAAAATCTGAGACTGTGCCATTGGCAACCAGGTATAGCTGGTCGGTAACTGAGCGTAGCATATGTCTATCATGTGAAACGATAATAATCGCGCCTTGATAATCTTGTAAGGCAATACTTAGCGCGTGGCGCATTTCCAGATCAAGATGATTAGTTGGCTCATCCAGTAATAATAAATTAGGGTTCTGGTAGACTAATATGGCAAGTACCAAACGCGCCTTTTCACCACCAGAAAAGGGAGCGATAGGATCAAAGGTTTTATCATCTTTAAAATTAAACCCACCAAGAAAATTCCTTAATTCTTTTTCTGTTGCCTTGGGGTTAATTTTTTGTAAATGCCACAGTGGGCTTTCCTCCAGGTTAAGTTGTTCTAATTGGTGCTGGGCGAAATAACCTAATTGCAAACTATCAGCAAATTGTATTTCTCCTGAGTTGATGCCGAGTTCATTGGCGAGTACTTTGATTAAAGTCGATTTACCTGCGCCATTGGGACCTAATAAACCAATCCGGTCACCGGGGGAAATAAATAAATCGACAGCATTCAAAATGCAGGTATCGCCGTAGCCTATGTTAACGTTCTCCAGCTTAATCATTGGATTAGGGAGTTTTTCAGGCACTGGAAAGCTGAAATGAAAGGGTGAGTCTACGTGTGCCTGAGCAATTAGCTCCATACGTTGTAACGATTTTATCCGGCTTTGTGCCTGTTTTGCTTTGGTGGCCTGGGCACGAAAACGTGTGATAAAGCTCTGGATATGCGCAATTTCACGTTGTTGTTTCGCGTATGAAGATTGTTGCAATGCTAATTTTTCTGCACGTATTTTTTCAAAATCTGAAAAGTTACCTGTGTAGAGGGTGCCCAGTTGGTTTTCTATATGCATAATATGATCGGCAATACTGTCCAGAAATTCACGATCATGAGAAATAAGTAATAAAGTACCCGGATATCGGCATAGCCAGTCTTGTAACCAGATAACAGCATCCAGATCTAAATGGTTAGTGGGTTCATCAAGTAATAGTACATCTGAACGACACATCAGAGCCTGGGCAAGATTTAAGCGCATGCGCCAGCCACCTGAAAAAGAAGTGACGCTAAGTTGCTCCTGAGCTTGTTTAAACCCCAAGCCACTCATCAGTCTCGCAGCCCTTGCAGTAGCTGTATAGCCACCGATAACATCCATTTTAGCAAATAATTCTGCTTGTCGGATGCCGTCGCCATTTTGTTCTGCTTCAATAATAGCCTGTTGTACCAGGCGCAATTCATGATCGCCATCAATAATATATTCGATGGCGGCCTGCTCCACTGCCGGCGTTTCCTGAGCAACATGAGCGACCTCTAACTGAGGAGGCATGGTAAAATCACCTGTATCAGGATGTAGTTCGTTACGTATTAAGGAAAATAAACTGGATTTTCCGACACCATTCGCACCGGTAATGCCTACTTTCTGCCCCTTATGTAATGTAAAGGTAGTATTGGCGAATAAGACACGAGTGCCCCGACGTAAGGAAATATTTTTAAAATTCAGCATAAACAGTATGGTACAAACAAAAAAGCAACATAATCCTGTGTTTAAGCCACAAGATCGTTATTATATTAATGAACAAGGGTGGTGGTTTTTTACCATCGAGATGATTAGCGGTCCCTTTAGTAGCAAACCAGACTGTGTCGATGCCTGCAGGTATTATATTCAAAAACGTGAGGGAGTTTTGTGAAAGGCTCGATGGCGTTGCTATCAGGAATGTCTTGATAGTCGCAGGTGAGGGTGAAGCTATATAAGGAGTCCCAGAGTGAGTAGTAAGCAGCAAACTTAAATATTGCCATACTTCGCAAGGCCATTATGCGCTGTTATAGTGAGTTGTATTGTCGAGACCAAGCCACTGAAATAGGCGCATAGCAGGCACGTATCTATTTCAGTCATGCAACGTCGGCGGGAAACAGCCGCTAGAAAACTGTAACGGAAGTCGTGCAAATATAGTTTGCCTCGCCTAAGCGAGGGCTCCTGTCGTTGTGAGTTGTGTGATAAACAGTGTTTATCCGTATAAATCGATCATTTTTTTTATTTGCTTAGAGAATTCCTGTATATCTCCAGATGAAACCGTTTCGATAGGAATGACCAGAGCAGCACCATTTTCCAGGATGATATGGATATAATCGCGAATATGTTCAATGCGCAAGATAGACTTCCAGGGCATTTTATTTTTACCGCTAGGTGACTTTTCGGCTAAAGCTTTAGGATCGATCCTCAGTGTATATTGACCAAACATGGCCAGCTTTTCTTTTTCGGTGTAGCTTTTTAAAATTTGTCTGCGAAAGCTCAAAATAATTACTTGAGGGATAACGATGGCCCAGCAAATAGAAATTGTAACGATATAAAGGGCAGTACGGTAATCACTGTAATATGACCAAAGGAACAAGCCAAATATAGCTAACATTCCAGGGAAAAATAAGCGGTTTCTTTTTAGTTTCTTTTGTAAATCTTCTGACTGGTCAATTTGTAATTCATTGTAATGAACTAAATCTCGTTCGCGGAATTCGTATTCAATTTCAAGCATTTCCTGGCCCTTTATGTCTTATGTGCAAATCTTGCAGTTTATTATTATTTTGGAAGCAGCATTATAACCTTTAGTTTAACTTGTTATGGAAGTTTTTAATTTACGCGGTTGTAAAAAAAAACGGATTAGTAAAGTCTGATATATGCATAATGGTACGGCTGAAAGAGTGTTTTGAACAGGGAGCATGTAACCGTTCAGTTCCCCTCCTGCTAAGGAGGAGGACTGAACGATTATTTTCAAAGCGTATAAAGTATTAATAATTCTTAGTGATGACGCAAGTAACCGAAAAGGAGTAAAATAGTATTGCTACGTCAGAAACAGCAATAGCTAAAGCGATTGTAATCCTCAGTAGTAGGTAGGCTGGAGGAATTACCCACCAGCCCCCTGTTGCCGCAAGGAGATCAATTCCTCCTATTTTCCAACATGTCTGTTTCAGACAAAAGGCGGCTCCGCCTAGATTGCCCCCGAAGAGGAGTTAATATATACGCTACACAGGTATTGCATAGAAATCTTTAAGGCTTAACAATCCTCTATTCCTAAAGTGCTTCAGGCGAAAATGCCTGTTATCGGTTATCCACTTCCGATTATATTTCATGCACTTAGTCGAACCCGAATCCACTTGTCCAACCGCGTAAACAGGTGACGGTTGTGTGAGAACGGTGTCGCGACACATTAGCCGTGCAATCTAAAACCCGATTAACTCGCATGATACGGTCTTTATCAAAGTTATAGCACCGACTTCGGGTAATTCACCGCTGGTGTTAATGATAATTTCGTCATTACCGGGTTTAAATGTTAATTTAGCCATGTTTTATCCTCATTGTTTTT
>JAUXBW010000015.1 GCA_030619185.1 Methyloprofundus sp. | reverse complement strand
GACTGCATCCTTTCTTTAGTGATACCTAGTTGAATACTATAACGCTCTGTATTACTCGGATTATCAATGATTAAGCCATTTTCTGCGAGCTCACCGGCAAATACATCAGGACATTGTGCTTTGCTTATAAGCAGGCCTTGTAGCGAATTGACCGTATGTAAAATGGTAATAAAAAACAGACTAGCGAGTAGAAAGCAGAGCAAGTAAACCAGATTATTATTGTAAATAAACGCAATTAACAATAATAAAGTAATCAGTAGCACAAAGCCTAGCCCACGCTTGGTCGGCAGTATATAAATGCTTCTATAGCTTAAGCGTATAGGCTTTGATGTTGAATTCATATTGATAAAACGCCGTAGGAGCGGTCTTTAGCCGCGAAATAGAAATAGACAAACCATTTTCACAACGCGGCTAAAGACCGCTCCTACATATACAGAGATTTAAGGGATAGCAACATGCGTCAACAACGGAGCCACTATATTATCCGAGTTGCTGTGCTCCGCACGTAAGCGATGTCCGGCAACGGGTGCCAATACCGCCTGAACATCCTCAGGAATCACTGACTCTCGCTGCTGCATAAAAGCCCATGCCTTGGCTGAATTTAATAATGCCAACCCTGCCCGGGGGGATAAACCTATCTGGTATTCATCTGACTCGCGAGTGAATTTTATCAGTGCCTGTATATAGTCCAGTAAAGCGGGCGAAGCATAAACCTCTTTTACTGCTTGTTGCATGTGCAGTAACTGTTCTGCGGGCATGTGTACGTCGAGTGTTGCAATCAATTTATAACGATTTTGACCGGTTAATAATTCTCTTTCAGCTTCATGATCTGGATAGCCCAGTTCTATACGCATTAAAAAACGGTCTAATTGTGATTCGGGTAACGGAAATGTACCCAGCTGGTGACTTGGGTTTTGCGTGGCTATCACAAAAAATGGCTCTGGCAAACGATAGGTTTGCCCTTCCACCGTTACTTGCCGCTCTTCCATCGCTTCTAATAACGCGCTTTGTGCTTTCGGCGTAGCACGATTAATTTCATCGGCTAGCACCATCTGCTTGAAAATCGCGCCTTTATGGAAGGTAAATTGATGCTGATCAGGGTTGTAAATTGTTGCGCCAATAATATCTGAGGGCAAAAGATCGCTGGTAAATTGAATTCGCTGATACTCCAGGCCCATTAGCTTAGCCAAAGCATGCGCCAGTGTGGTTTTACCTACGCCGGGTATATCTTCGATGAGTAAATGACCGCCTGTTAATAGGCAGCAGAGCGAGAGCTTAATTTGCTGCTCTTTACCGAGAATGATTTGGCTGGCTGCTTGAATAAGCTGATCTAGCGTTTGCTGCATAAAACATCCTTATCTTTAGTCAGTGGGTTATTCGAAATATTTAACCACGAAATACACGAAACACACTAAAAGTCATTATTTTTTACCATGAAGAACATGAAGGCACTGCAAAATTATTTTCCCTTCGATATCTTCATGTTCTTCATGGTAGAAAAATAAATATTTACTTACCCAAAATACCTTTGACTGCATGTAATAAATCGGCGGGTAAAACGACAGTTTTAGAATTATCTGACTCAGATAACTCACGCATCGCCTCAATATATTTTTCACCGAGTAAATAAGTTGCGGGTAATTCTTTATCTTTTAGTGCTGTCGTAACGCTTTCTATGGCTTTACCACTAGCATCCGCGAGTAATATTTTTGCTTCCGCATCACGACGCGAGGCCTCCAATCGCCCATCCGCTTCAAGAATGGCTGCCTGTTTTGCGCCTTCTGCGCGCGTTACAGCGGCACGACGTTCCCGTTCCGCAGCACTTTGCTCTTCCATCGATGCCTGCATGGTTGTAGACGGGTTAATATCCTGAATTTCTACTGTTTTAAGGGTGATACCCCAGTCAGCAATATCATCCGAGATACTATCTTTTAACTTTGTTTTAATATGCTCTCTTGAAGAGAGCGCATCATCTAAAGTCATTTCACCTATAATCGCTCTAAGCGAGGTTTGAATAAGCTTCACTATCGCCAGCTCATAGTCTTCAACACCGTATACAGCCTTCTCTGGAGAAACAATATTAATGTAGGCAATAGCATTGGCAATAATCATTGCATTATCTTTGGTGATAACTTCCTGTGAGGGTATATCCAGCACAATATCCTTAGTTGTCAGCTTATCGACAATTGAATCCACATAGGGAATGACAAAATTTAGCCCAGGGGTTAAGGTCGAATGATATTTTCCTAAACGTTGAACAATATGCTTATAGCCTTGCGGGACTATCCTGACACCTTTAATAACCGTAACAATAACGAGTACAACTAAAACTCCAACAACAGATAAACCTTCCATATTAAATCCTCATTTTATTTTGCTGAAACAATCAGCGTATTACCTGAAAACTCGCGCACGATTACGCGATCACCTAGTTCTATCATATCAGTACAGATAAATTGCCACTCATCATTACCCAGAATGGGAGCCGGAAAACGTAAAGTGCCGCGCCCTTCATGTACTGAATTATATTCAATCACAGAGCCAATTTGCCCTATCATACCTTCCCTGGCCATGCCGGAAAAAGTTTTAGTTTTAAGGTGAGGTGACACCCATTTAAACCAGGCGAAGACGATAAAAACAGATAAAACAACCCAGATCAATAACTGCACAGTAAATGAAAAAGGGTAGATCAGTAATAATAGACCGACAACAATGGCACTTAAGCCGAACCATAAGGCGACAAAGCTAACCAGCATAAGCTCGGCAAACGCCAGGCAAAGCCCAAATATCAACCAATGCCAGTAGGCAATATTTGCATTTAACCACTCGAACATTAAGCAATCTCCTTAAATTTATTTTCTTTCATGCCTGATTCAGTACAATAGTCGCATATTTACTTAACAACAGGAAAAATCATGATTATCTGGGCGTTTAACTTACTTATTTTAGCTGTCGTTATTTTACTGGTTGGTTTAATCAAACCTAAATGGTTATTGTTCTGGATGGAGCAGCCGAACCGATATATCATTATTGCGGTTTCTAGCGTGATGCTAATGGCTGCCGCAATCATGTTTGGCGAGGGAAACAGACAAGGTGCCCCCTTATCTGAAGTAGTGCAAACAGAAAAAGCTGCTGCGACAGAAATCCCTTCTGATTTAGTAAAATAAACATAACCGCTCAGTCTCCCTCCTTAGCAAGGAGGAGTTAGGGGAAGTTTTATTAGATACCCCCCTCCTTTCACAAAGGGGGGGAAACGGTTACAAATAAACAGTCGTGTTTTTTATCCTCTTAACCCTCTGTAGCAGACTCACACCGCTCTACTTACTTTCCTGGGCAATTAACTCATTCATTACCTTGATCATACCGCCATGTGAACCAGCGGTCTTGCCATTTACCAGATATTTTCCATTCACTACAATGGCAGGAACACCCGTAATGCCATAACGTGGTCCCATGGTTTTAGCCTGACGCATTTTAGTATCTACAATAAAAGAGTTATAGGCATCATGAAACGCAGCCTCTTCCACACCATGCGCAACAAAGAATTTTGCCAGGTCATCTTCACTGGTTAATTGCTGCTTATTCACCTGTATGGCATGAAAAAAATCTGTATGTACTTTATCAACCACACCTAAAACTTCTGCAGTATAGTATGCCTTCGCATGTTTAGCCCAGACCGCACTAAAAACAGCGGGTTGACGTATAAATGTCACATTAGCAGGTAATTTAGATCGCCACTCTTCCAGCGCGGGCTCAAATTGATAACAATGCGGACATCCGTACCAAAAAAACTCGATAACTTCGACTTTGGAAGGGTCTTGAGTTGGCTGGGGAGCAGACAAATCTTTATAACCTTTCCCTGCGGCAAAACTTACGCTGGTAAAAACTAGCAAGCTCAGCAAACCCGCTTTAATCATATTCTTTAACATTCTAGTTGCTTCTCCCTCTATTAATTTCTGGCGACTTATTTCATTGTAGAAATATACAATGACATCGCTTTAATTTCATCTTCACTCATTTTTTTAGCGATCATATGCATCATGTTATCCGCGTTGTTACTGCGCGCTCCCGTTTTATAGTCGCTTAGACTTTTCACTAAATAATCTGCATGCTGCCCTTTTAAAGCAGGGAATGAAGCAGGTTCATTACCCTCCCCCTCGGGACCATGACAAGCAATACATGCTGATATTTCATTATCCAGATCACCATTTCGGTAAACATCATAGCCCATGGACATCAAGTCATCATGCTGTTTCTGTAATGCCTGCCTGGCATCTTCTTTTTCAGCCTCTGTGAGTTGATTGTTATCATCAATATCATCCAGATCATCAGGATTTAGCTGTGGAGCCGCATTCTCTGTCACTGTCTGTGCAGCATAAAAAGCAGCAATATCTTGCATATCCTGGTCAGAAAAGCCTGCAACCATTGCACTCATTGAGGAATTATTGCGTGAGCCATCTTTAAAAGCCTGCATTTGCTTAACTAAATAGCCTTCATTTTGAGCCGCCAGTTTTGGAAACAGAGGCATCGCACTATTACCTTTTTCACCATGACAACTAGTACAAGATCCACTTTTCCCCTGCCCCGCATTAATATCCCCTGCAGCCTGCACAACCCCAGACACATTAAGCAAAGCAAACGAGATAGAAACCGCAATTAAACTTTTCTTCATTAGATTCCCCTTTCGGAATAAGATAAACATAAGGTAGTTATGTACAATAGTATATGAATTCTACTCTAATTTAATTAATCCCTCCACACGAGATAAGCATGAACACTCTCTATCATCAGGCAAAATTTGTCCTGAGTGCACCTGATATAAATTCTGCGCCTGCTGACACGGGTAGAGAAATAGCCTTTGCAGGCCGTTCTAACGCAGGAAAATCCAGCGCTTTAAACACCCTGACCCGGCAAAAATCCTTAGCCAGAACTAGCAAAACACCAGGCCGCACGCAATTGCTTAATTTCTTTAAACTAAATGAAGAACAACACTTTGTTGACTTACCTGGGTACGGCTATGCCAAGGTGCCAGAGAAAGTAAAGCGACAATGGCATGCCTTGATGGAAACCTATTTACGCGAACGCCAGTCTTTATATGGCATTATTCTAGTGATGGATGTCCGTCACCCATTGACTGAATTTGACTGGCAAATGATTGAGTGGTGCGCTTATAGCAAGAAACCTTTGCATATTCTATTAACTAAAGCCGACAAGCTAAATTATGGTGCGGCCAAAAACACATTGCTTAAAGTGCAACGCGAACTGGAAGAGCAGGATATATCCGTGACACTACAATTATTTTCCGCATTAAAACGTACTGGTGTAGACGATATTCACCAATTATTAGACAGCTGGTTTCAGGCCGAATAATTACCCACTGACTGTAAAGCGGACTTCAGTCCGCTCTACAGCACATTTTTAATGTGCTTCATCCCAATTAATCCCCACGCCAATATCCACTAATAATGGCACAGCTAATTCAGCTGCTTCACTCATTAGCTTGCGAATCATCGCACTGTCTTGTTCAATTTTTCTATCGGCTATTTCAAAGACCAGTTCATCATGCACCTGCATAATCATCTTTGCATCGGTTTGCTCTTCCTTTAACCACGTATCGGTTGCTATCATTGCCAACTTGATAATATCTGCAGCAGACCCCTGCATAGGTGCATTGATCGCTGTGCGTTCAGCATACTGCCTACGTGCCGCATTTTTCGAGTGTATTTCAGGCAAATACAAACGCCGTCCCCACAACGTTTCTACATATCCCTGCTGCCTAGCCAACTCACGGGTATCATCCATATATTGTTTAACCCCCGGGTAACGAGAAAAATATAAATCGATATATTCCTGTGCCTGCTTGCGCCCCAAACCTAGCTGTTTTGCCAACCCAAAAGCAGACATACCATAAATCAAGCCAAAGTTAATCGCCTTGGCTGAGCGACGTAAATCGACAGTCACTTGCTCCAGGCCTACCGCAAAAACTTCAGCAGCGGTTGCCTTATGAATATCCTCACCTTTAGAAAAAGCATCAAGCAAACCAGCGTCACCCGATAGATGCGCCATAATGCGTAATTCGATTTGTGAATAATCGGCCGCGACAATTTTATAGCCTGGCGGGGCAATAAATGCTTGGCGAATTCTGCGCCCCTCGGCACTACGTACCGGAATATTCTGCAGATTAGGATTAGAGGAAGACAAACGCCCTGTTGCTGCAACTGCCTGATGGTAGGAGGTGTGTACACGGCCCGTTTTAGTGCTGATTTGCAGTGGCAACTTATCCGTATAAGTCGATTTCAACTTACTCATACTGCGGTGCTTTAATATCAACTCTGGCAGCGGATACTCCTCCGCTAATTCTTGCAATACGGACTCAGCTGTAGACGGCTGTCCTTTCGGGGTTTTCTTTAAAATAGGGAGATTTAATTGATCATATAAGATATGTTGAATTTGTTTCGGCGAGGCAATATTAAAACTCTGCCCTGCCAACTCATGCGCCTGCTGCTCTATGGCCATAATATGATTCGCCAGCTCCATACTTTGCTGTGCAAGCATATCACTATCAATTAACACACCATTACGTTCCATACGCGATAAAACGTTTAACACCGGGAGTTCGATATTTTCATATAAATCAAGGAGTGCCGGATGTTCAGCCAGTTTAGGAGCCAGACAATGATGCAGAGCCAGAGTAATATCCGCATCCTCAGCCGCATATTGTGTTGCCTGTTCAACCGGAACCTCTGCAAAACCAATCTGTTTGACCCCTTTGCCCGCCACATCTTCATAATGTATGGTTGCACGCTGCAGATAGGTTTTCGCCAGGTCATCCATATTATGCCGGGTGAGCGTGCTGTTTAATACATAGGATTCCAGCATGGTATCCTGTGCAATTCCCTGTAATGCTATCTCATAATTAAACAGTACATTGCTATCATATTTTAAATTCTGCCCCACTTTGGCCTGCCTGGGGTCTTCTAAAATCGGTTTCAATTTTTGCAAAACCTCTGCTCTTGGCAGTTGTACAGGAACACCGGGATAGTCATGTGCTAATGGGATATAAGCGGCATCTCCCTCTTCAATAGCAAAGGAAACACCCACAATTTCAGCTTCACTGTAATCAAGACTCGTGGTTTCAGTATCAAAGGCAAACAGTTTCGAAGCAGTTAGTTTCTCCAGCCAGTGCTCAAACTGCTCCCAGGTCGAAATCATTTCATATTCGACCGTTTCCGGTTCTCTAATCGCCTGTTCTTCAGTAGGAGCTACCACCTGTGGTTTAGGCACTGAATTCTGTAATATCTTTGACCAGGCAGAAAAGCCCAGGGTCGCAACTTGCTCTTGTAGCTCGGTATTGTCTACCTGCTGACAGCGTAAATCCTCTATTTGATAAGGTAAATCCAGGTCACATTTAATCGTTGTCAACTGCCTGGATAAGGGCAAATCTGTCAAGCTGGCACGTAGGTTTTCACCTACTTTACCTTTAATCTCATCTGCATTAGCCATCAGGTTATCTAATGTTTGATACTGAGCTAGCCACTTTGCCGCTGTTTTTGGCCCCACTTTAGGCACACCAGGAATATTATCGGCACTGTCCCCCATTAAAGCTAAATAATCGATAATCTGTGCAGGTGTTACGCCAAATTTATCAATGACACCTTGTCTATCCATTTTAGTATTGGACATCGTGTTTTCTAGAGTAACCTGCTCGGTTACTAATTGCGCCATATCCTTATCGCCCGTAGAGATAACCACCTGAAAGCCATCCTGTACCGCCATTTGTGCCAGAGCACCTAGGACATCATCAGCTTCCACCCCTGTTTCCATAATCAGCGGCAGCCCCATGGCCCGAATCAAGTTATGCAAGGGTTCAATTTGCACGCGCAAATCATCCGGCATGGGAGGACGGTGCGCTTTATATTCACTATAAAGTTCATTTCTAAATGTTCCGCCCGGCGCATCAAACACGACAGTAAAATAGTCTGTTTTATGGTCGTTTTTTAAGCGCTTTAACATATTTGCGACCCCAAAAATTGCATTAGTAGGCAAGCCATCTGCATTACTTAAAGGGGGAACAGCATGATAGGCACGAAACAGAAAAGAAGAGCCGTCAATCAGTAGTAGTTTTTTTTGCATCAGCTTATCAATAACTCAGTGATTCGCTAAGCATTTCAGTCTTAGCCTTTTCTTGCTGAGAAAGATAAGACCCCCCGACAATAAATACCATAAAAAGCACAAAAATAATGGAAGTAATATACCTCACCTTCTTACTCGTTATATAAACGCTCATAAACTTTCCTAAAATCTCACAATATAATCAAATAAAGACAAAAACAAATAAACAGCAACAGCTAAAGCTATTGCACTCCCCGTAGAATTGCAGGCTCATATTGGGACACCCTAGCTAACTCCCAGCATAATAATAAAAAGCAGCACTCCCAAGCCAGTAGAGCTTAACAGTAAGCGCCGATATTTACTTATTTTCCATGCCATAATAAACCCGGTTACAAATAGGACTATTAAGCCAACTGCTAAAAAAGCGGCATAAATTTTAAAAGCCTTACCAGCCTTCGCTTTATGTAATTGCACTAAAAGCCGATGCCAATCAGTCTTTTTAATCTTTAGTCGGGCAACAAAAAGGTTTCTAGTCGGCTCTAATCTGATATCTAATTTAGCACCTGTCCATTCAAAGTAGAAGGAATTACCTGCCCGTTTAATTTTTGCTGTTCCGCTGGGTATTGCCAGGTTACGATTGCTTAACTCCTGCTCGGCTAATCCCTTTAACCATGCTTTATTACTATGCATAGGCTGCTTCAGTTGCAACTGATAGTTTTCTGTGTCATAGCTCCCTTTTATCCCCCAGGTATAGAGAGCACCTGTTATAAAGAACATCATGGCGACAGGCAGAATAAAGGCAGCCAGAGCCATATGTGATTTCACTAATAAAGCACGATTAAATGTTGTCAACTTTGTCAGTTCCCCATTAAAAAATCTAAACCAACCTACGGCCAAACAATGCCGTTCCAATTCGCACCATGGTTGTTCCCTCTGCAATTGCAGCTTTCAAATCACCGGTCATGCCAAAGGAAAATGTATCCATTTCTGGTATATTTAATGCCGTTACAGCCTGATATAAGCGATGATACGGCTTACATTGCTGCTCAAAATCAGTCGCTGGCTGAGGTATCGCCATCACCCCTCGTAATTTAAGGTTGGCTAGCCTGGAGACCTGCTCGACGGCATCAGCGAGCTCTTCGAGCTGAAACCCTGATTTGCTTTGTTCATTGCTTATATTGACTTGCAGACAAATATTAAGCGGTGGTAAATTGCAGGGTCGCTGCTCGCTTAGGCGTTTGGCAATTTTTATGCGATCAACGCTATGCACCCAGCTGAAATGTGCCGCTATTTGCCGCGTTTTGTTAGATTGTATCGGACCTATAAAGTGCCAGCAAATCTGGTAACAACTCAACTCTTGCTGTTTTAACAAAGCTTCTTGTAAATAACTTTCGCCAAACTGTCGCTGCCCCGCACGGTAAGCTTTGATAATATCATCTGCTGGTTTGGTTTTGCTCACTGCCAGTAATTGAACTGAAGATAGTTTCCGCTGCGCATCTATCTCAGCATCACGAATATCAGCATTGATCTTGCTGAGTTTGATAGCAATTGAGGTCATAGGTCATACCCACATTCGTATTTAGTTGCTCTTATTAAACACTACTACTTTAAAAAACTAAAGACATAAGCTATGGTATAACGCATAACATTAGAATTATTTCTTCTTTTTGCATGGAGTCTCAATGGATATTGCTGAATTACTCGCGTTTTCTGTAAAAAATGGTGCCTCGGATTTACATTTATCATCTGGCCTCCCGCCGATGATTCGAGTTGATGGCGATATTCGCAGAATCAATATTGATGCCTTCAATCATAAACAAGTGCATGCGCTTATTTATGACATTATGAACGATAAACAACGACGTGATTATGAGGAATTTTTTGAAACAGATTTCTCTTTTGCGCTACCGGGTTTAGCCCGATTTCGTGTCAATGCCTTTAATCAGGAACGTGGAGCGGCAGCTGTATTCCGAACAATTCCCTCAGAAATTTCATCTTTGGAAGATCTTGATGCGCCTAAGTTTTTTACCACTTTAACCGAAAAATCACGGGGCCTGGTTTTAGTCACTGGCCCTACAGGCTCTGGGAAATCCACGACCTTAGCCGCGATGGTTAATCATATTAATCATAATCGTTATGAACATATTCTTACGATTGAAGATCCCATCGAATTTCTACATACCAGCCAAAAGTGTTTAATTAACCAGCGCGAGGTACATAGAGATACGCAAAGTTTTAATGCTGCATTAAGGTCGGCTCTACGCGAAGATCCCGATATTATCATGGTTGGGGAAATGCGTGATATTGAAACCATACGTCTTGCGCTTACTGCGGCTGAAACAGGGCATCTAGTTTTTGCCACCCTGCATACAACTTCTGCCGCAAAAACTATTGACCGTATTATTGATGTTTTTCCGGCCGCTGAAAAAGAAATGATTCGCTCTATGCTCTCTGAATCTTTACAGGCGGTTATCTCACAAACCCTGTTGAAAAGAATTGGTGGCGGACGTATCGCCGCTCATGAGATTATGGTCGGTACGCCTGCAATTCGGAACCTGATTCGTGAAGCAAAGGTCGCACAAATGTATTCAGCCATTCAAACAGGCCGCCGTGACGGAATGCAGACGCTGGATCAGAACCTTAAGGAATTAACTGATGCTGGAAAAATCACCTCTAAAGCTGCCATGGCCAAAGCCGTTAGTAGAGATATGTTCCGCTAAACCAGGAGAATACTATGGATTTTGAAAAGTTACTAGAGTTAATGTGCACCCAAAAAGCATCTGATTTATTTATTACTGCCGAGCGTCCCGCTGCTTTAAAAATTGACGGAAAAATCAAAGATGTTGCAAAAACCCCATTAACAGAAGAACAATCGTTACAACTAGTTAAAGGCATTATGACGCAACGCCAGCGCGATGATTTTGACAATACCAAAGAATGTAACTTCGCGATTAGTCGTCATGGACTGGGGCGTTTCAGGGTTAGTGCATTTACCCAAAGAGACGCTGCAGGTATGGTTTTAAGGCGCATAGAATCTGATATTCCTGACTGGGAAAGCTTGCACCTTCCCGCGACTTTAAAGAATGTCATTATGGAAAATCGTGGGCTGGTTTTATTTGTCGGAGCAACAGGCACGGGTAAATCTACGTCTTTAGCCTCCTTAATTAAGTATCGTAACCAGAACAGCCAGGGGCATATTATTACCATAGAAGACCCAATTGAATTTGTGCATCCCCACTTAGGTTGTATCGTGACACAGCGTGAAGTGGGTATGGATACTGAATCCTATGAAGTCGCCTTAAAAAACACCCTGCGTCAGGCTCCTAATGTCATTCTTATCGGTGAGATTCGCACCCGAGAAACCATGATGCATGCTTTAGCTTTTGCCGAGACGGGTCATTTATGTCTGTCCACCTTACATGCCAATAATGCAAACCAGGCTATAGATCGTATTCTGCATTTCTTTCCTGAAGATATGCATAGCCAGGTATTCATGGATCTTTCGCTCAATTTAAAAGCAATTATAGCTCAGCAACTGGTCGCTAGGGCTGACGGTAAAGGCCGCTACCCAGTGATGGAGATTCTGCTAGGTACGCCTTTAGTATCTGACATTATTCGTAAGGGTGAAGTGCATAAATTAAAAGAACTAATGAAATCATCCAGAGAGTTGGGTATGCAAAGCTTTGACCAGGCACTTTATGATTTATATACTGAGGGGAAAATTAATTACGATGATGCAATCAATGCAGCTGACTCCAAAAATGAAGTTCGCTTAATGATTAAGTTAGGAGCACATACTGATTTTTCTTCAGATGACAGGGAGATAAGTTTAAGCAGTATTGATGAGGATGAAGGCGGGAACCTGCGGTTTTAGATATTCATTACAAGCAGACTAGTGCTGCACTAGATCTCACACTATTAGCAGGATCATTCCCAAATCAACCAAAGCCCTGTTGTCGCCATGCTTCATACAGCGTGATAGCAACAGTATTTGATAAATTAAGACTTCTACTTTCCGGCAACATTGGCAGACGAAGGCGTTGCTGTTCAGGCAGAGCAGCTAGAATACTCTCTGGTAAGCCTCGCGTTTCCGGGCCAAACATCAAAACATCATCTGGTTCAAAGGCAGTGTCTGAATAACAATATTTAGCCTTGGTAGTTAAAGCATAAACCCTGGCATATTGCTCATTATTAAAAAATTCTTGAATATCTGTATGCACCTTGATATCTGCCCATTCATGATAATCCAGTCCAGCCCTGCGTAGTTTTTTATCGTCCAGATCAAAACCTAAGGGCTGGATTAAATGTAATTTTGCACCGGTGTTCGCACATAAGCGAATAATATTACCTGTATTCGCGGGTATTTCTGGCTCAAAAAGTACAATATTAAACATTGACAATCCAACTGTATTTTTCTGTATACAATAAAAAAGCCCAATGTGTTTATTAACAACACATTGGGCTTATAAGGTCAGTGAAATTTAATTATTTAATAGCAATTGCTTTTAAATTCCAGATCTCATCACTGTAACTTTGAATCGTACGGTCTGTTGAGAATTTTCCACTATTAGCCGTATTCATAATACTCATACGTGTCCACAGATCTTTATCTTGATACGCCACTTCTACACGTTTCTGAGCATCAACAAAACTACGGAAGTCAGCTATGGTCATCCACATAAACTACATAAAAGGTCATCATTAAGCCAGAAACAGTATTGTAGCAGTTCCAGTAGACGTAGGTACATTGTTCCATCATTTCTATTTGATCAAGTTCAAGGTTGACTACAAAAACATTACAAAAATATAGTTTTCAAAATAAGCCTAATTTAAGTTGCATACAACAAGATATAAAATGTTGTACATCTATGTAAGAAATGTTCAAAATATTCTTAATATTTCTGGCAATCACCTTTGAATACAACAAGGAATAAATTCTATTATAAGGGGCTGGCAACATGTACTTGTCTAAATCAAACCATGAATAAACTGGAATCCTTTATAACT
>JAUXBW010000098.1 GCA_030619185.1 Methyloprofundus sp. | reverse complement strand
GGCTACGATCCGACTTGTCAGGGTTACGCACGGCTTATCCGCTATGCGGATGATTATGTTGTCTGTTTTCAACTAGAAGCCGAAGCCAAGAACTTCAAGGAAACCATGGAAACACGGCTAAAGCAATTTAACCTTGAAGTCGCCCCCGAGAAAACCAAGCAATTTGAATTTGGCTCCTTTGCGCAATCAAAAGCAAAAGCTAGAGGAGAACGACCCGCGACGTTTGATTTTCTAGGGTTCACGCACTACAACTCACGTAGTCGGGATGGCAAGCGTTACCGGATGAAAAGGAAAACGGTCAGCAAAAGACTCATAGCCAAAGTTGTTGCATACAAAGAATGGTTAAAGGCGAGCCGAACCTTGCCTACCGCTCAGATTATGAAAACGACAGTAGCGAAGCTACGCGGACATTTTGCTTATTACGGAGTGACCGATAATAGCAAAAGTCTGCGAAGCTTTGCGTATTGGGTCACTCAAACGTTGTATAAATGGTTAAATCGTCGTGGAAAACGGGGTTGTTACACATGGGAGAAGTTTAATAAACTGCTCAAGTTGTATCCGCTACCGAATCCGCGAATTAAAGTGAATTTATTGTCTGCTTCGAGGTGAAGCGTGTTGTCGAGGAGCCGTGTGCGTAAATAGCGCAAGCACGGTTCTGTGAGGGGCGTGGTAAACAACTGATGAGGAAAAAAGCAATGATTAGAAATCACATGGTAGCTACGTGTAGCGAAGTGTTCAATAAAAGTATTATCGAATCATTGCCTAACTCATCGGGAGAGCCCGTCTACTCTACCAGCCAGCTTGATTCAGCTCTGCTTACTAGAATATTAACTTGATCATATAAGTCACTAAGGTGTATTTTAAACCCTAATGAAACTACCTCTGCTAGGTCATCTGCTGATGAATAACTATGCAGAACTAAGTGAGAGCCACTGCATTAGCGTATTATCAGTAACTTTCGGTAGCATCATTGCAGCGATGAGAACAAGTACCTGTAGTAACTGGCTATATTGATTAATAATTTTTTGCATGTTTTTTCCTGGTTCTTATATGCTAAATTTTTAGGAAGAGAAGAAAGAAAAACGGGGTTGAATTGAGAATTAACCACACCAAAAGAACTCACTGAAAATAAAGGTTTTGAAAAATTGACCTATAAATAAAATTGGTGTAGTCTCATATTAATGAGTAAATTAGACAAAATAAAAGCAGAAATTTCTTTTCATGAAAAAATGTTTTTTACAGCATTGGCAGTTATCGTAGGACTGATTGGCTGGTCAGCATCAAATTTTTTGAATACTTCGGCATTTGTTTTGTTATTGGCACTTTTTGGTACAATCGCTTCTGCAATCTATGGTATTTATCAATATCGGTTTATAAAGCAACTAATTAAGGAGTTAGAAGATGCTTAATTCGGTTATTATGTTTTTAATGGGTTTGGTGTTTGTTATTTTTTTGGGGTATTTAGCTCTGGATTCATATAGTGAATTTAAAAAACATGGAAATTAAAAAAGAGTCAGCCACCTTGATTTAAGAAAATACGGGGTCAGGTCCCGAATTGAGAATTGAATCAAGGAGTCAGCCAGCTTGATTCCGTTCTGCTTGCTAAAAAATTAGCCTGTTCATATAAGTCACTAAGGTGTATTGTAAACCCTAATGAAACCACCTCTGCCAAATCATCTGCTGACGAATAACTATGCAGTATCCAGCTATCATCCTTTTGTCTAGTAAAGCAGTCAACTGACATTTTTTGAGCATCTATAAGCCAATATTCTTGCAGGCTGGATAATTGCTGATAGTATTTGAATTTATCACCTCGGTCATAGGCCTCGGTAGAAGGGGAAAGCACCTCTGTTATAAAAATCGGATGTTCTTTATAATAGTCCAGCTCTTTATCTGCCTGTTCACATGTAACAAATACATCAGGATAAAAATAGGCATTTGCTGACTCGACCTTTACTTTCATATCAGAAATATAACTTCTGCATGCTGCCTCTTTGAGCTGCTGTCTAAGCAGAAATGCCAGGTTCATAGCTATTGTGACATGATTATCACTGGCTCCAGCCATTACCCAAATTTCACCATTCAGGTATTCATGTTTGAATTCAGCTGTTTTTTCGTTTTCCAGATATTCCTGTGGAGAAATATTCATTTTTTCAGCGGGTGCAGACACAACTCTTCCTTTCCTGACTCTATGTAAGCTACATCATAGCGCAGAATATTCATTATGCGAAAAAAAGAGGTCTTGCAGAAATTAAAACAATAGACGTGGATTTCTTTGTTGCAGAAACCTGAACAGGCCAACACAAAGAGAAGCTATTATTAAATACCGTTAATGTTTCAAGAGCTCAGCCAGCTTGATTTAAAGAGAAACCATCCAGCCTTTAACTAGTTTGGGTGGTTTTTTAGCAACAATGAGAAAGCAATAGATGTGACCAAAATAATAGGGATTACATTTAGGTGATTTCAAGATCAACGGAGTTATTCAGGTCTTATGATTAATGATCAAAATTGACAAAAATTTTAAATGGATGTAATCTTCAATTTGACTATTTACGTGTAGGTATAGCAACATGTCATCAGAAGAAATTCGCTTAGAGTTAAATAAATTAATGATTGCACAAGCTGAACATGATGAACTCATAAGGCATAATGCAATCAAAGAGACTCACTGGGCATGGCAGAGGTGGTTTTGGGTTGGAATTGTCATTATTTTATCTGTTGCCCAAGTTGTTGCATTTTTGAGCAAATAAAAAATTCAAAAGGCTCAGCCAGCTTGATTTAGCGCCACCTTTGTTTTAGAAATAACAGGGGGCAGGTACAAGTTAAAAAACCATCCAAATAGTGTTCAATGATCCAAAAGATCACGATTGCGAACCAAGAGGTCAGAGTTGTTGATTTTAGTATAAAAATCGTCAGCAACTAAAGTTGCTGTTGCATTGTTTATTGGAAACGCGTGTTTTAACCGCGTTCAGTGTTAGTTGAGCAGAAAAACCTCTATGCCCTCTCTGTGGTTAAAATCGTTAAATCCAAAGGAGGAAGCTCCGGATTAATTTAATCACTTCACTCTCATTGCCAAGTTACTCAATAAAACCTGGGTTGAATTGCTACTTTTATTGTATATACTTGGATAAACATCATTTCAATTAAGAGAGTTTGCTATGTTATCTAAAGTTCAAAAATGGGGAAACAGCCAGGGAATCAGAATTCCTAAAAACCTTCTACAGAACTCACAAATTCAGATTGGCGAAGAAGTCGAGATTATTGCAAAAGATGGAAAAATTTTTATCGAGCCCACACACAAAATTCGTGGAAAATATAATATAAATGATTTGGTCGATAATATGCCAAATGATTATGAGGTTAATGAAGAAAACTGGGGGCTTCCTGTTGGAAAAGAGGCTTGGTAATGCCTGTTTATACCCCAGAAAAAGGTGATTTGGTAGTGGCTACATTTGATCCGCAGTCAGGTCATGAACAAAAAGGTCGAAGACCTGCTTTAGTCATCAGTAATGGCTTGTTCAATAAAGCAACAGGGCTTGTTATTGTATGCCCCATTACCAATACAAACCGTCACATTCCTTTTCATGTTAATGTATCTGAAAATTCATCTTTAACCGGCTTTATTATGGTGGAGCAAGTAAAATCAATCGACTATAAAAGCCGACAAATAAAATTCATTGAAAAGGCGGATAGTAATATCTTAAATGAGGTTCTTGGCATCTTAGATGCCTGTGTCTATCAAAATACCTAAATAAAGGAAAATTAAGAGCAGCAGACTCGGTTGAAGCACTCAACTAATAGTTATTCACCTGCTAATAACAAAACGCTCACGCTTCCCATTACTTCTAGACCATTCGCATAAGCAGATTTTTTGGCTCTTGCATCATCTATTATCAATAGATCAGCAGAAAGTTCCATGTAAAGAGCGATTGCTTCTTGCTTTCCAGCACCCAGGTTGGCAATATTCATGATCTGTAATGTATCAGTTTCTACTGACTTTACTCAAGTGCTCAAATAATCTGTTAAAGCATCTGCTTCTGATTTTCCCTTGATACTTATTTCCATCTCCCTAAGCTCTGGCAAATAGATAAAGCCACTAAGGCAGAGTTATTACCAATAACAATCTAAGAATCTCGTCATTCCCGAAGTCCTTTATCGGGAGTTCGTGCTTAACCTACGAGATTCTGCTAAAAGCACGCAGGAATGACGAAGAATAGCTGAGAGTTGTGGGTAATCGGGAAATCTTATAAAGGAAATTCGGGGTCTTGCAATCAATCATTCTCTTTGCGATCAAAAAAAGCCCTGTTATAGGGCTTTTATATGAAATTGAATTACACCTTTTATTTTATCAGTTTTGCTAAGCCCTTAACGATTTCAGGAAACCAAGGGCTAAGCAATATAGCTATATAAATAAACTTTAAATCAGTTCTAGTAAGTAAATTAGCCTGGCTACTTTTGATAGTATTTACTATCTCGTCGGCTTGGGTATCGCTGAAGCCTTTATCTTTTAGGGACTTAACCGCATCTTGAGTGTCAAAATCAGGGATTGTTGCCATCTTCTTTCTCCGTTTTTCTATTTATACCATGATCACTAAGAAAATCAAGGGGGCAGCCAGTAATGCCGCTACCAGTGGCGTGTTAAGATATTAGATTAAAGTGCTACTGAGAAAAATGCTGCACAAACAGGAACGCGCACGGAATAAGTTGAGCAACTGGCGCAGTATTTTTATTCGTATTCGAGGCGTAGAAAGAGGCGCATAGCTGGCTACGTAACTTTTTCTATAACAAAGAAGACGGATAAAAAGGCAAGCGAGTTGCTTAAGTTGTTCCGTGCACGTTTCTTATGCTCTGCTCAAGAAACCGAACCTACATAAATATTATGTTCCTGGCTATGCAGATTAATCAGTAGCTTGGCAAAGAAATTAGGTGAAATGGTGTGCTGTGTGAGTTCATTAACTGGGAGCCATTCAACCCCGACCTGATGTTTATCTGGGGCAGGCCCTGAGTTTGGAATGTAGAAGTTAGGCACCTGGCATTGAATTAAAACTTCCAGTTGATGACGGGTATAGGGTTCTGGATCAAATTTAGGGATAAAGAAATCAGCAATATGCAGTACGTCATAAGCATCGACTGACGTATTAATTTCTTCCTGGCACTCGCGAATAACCGCTTGGTGTAAGGTTTCCCCAGATTCTAAAGCACCACCTGGCAAAGTGTACCGTATACCGTCTTCCCGACTGTCTTTTTTGATAAGTAGAATTTTTCCATCTTGCACAATAACCGCGCGTACCGTAATGCGTATGCCTGACTGTAATCTATCCATTTGTCTGGTTGATCGTTGTTAATCAAGAAAATGATAAGGTGAGATGTAAGGCGCGGCTTTAGCCCGTTTTTCTCTAGCTTTTCAGCTAAATGGCGGGCTAAAGCCGCGCCCTACGTCATGAGGCTTAACTATTTAATCGTGATTACAGCTTGCACCATGAATATGGCCGTGTTCCATTTCAGTTGCAGTTGCAGAGCGTACGTCCATCACTTCAACATCAAAGGTTAATTGCTCGCCAGCAAGAGGGTGGTTGCCATCAATCGTGATATTGTCATCTTCTACCTTGGTAATAGTCACAATAGCCGGGCCACTACTTGAGTCTGCCTGAAATTGCATGCCGACTTTGACATTATCCATGCCCTTGAACATCTCTTTTGAAACGGTCTGGATTTGCGCTTCATTGCGCTCGCCATAAGCATCTGCGGCTTCAATAGTTACTGTTAATTTGTCACCCACTGAAGACTCGCTTAATGCCTTTTCCAGGCCAGGAATAATGTTACCTGCTCCGTGTAGGTAGCTTAGTGGCTCTGCACCAATTGAGCTGTCTAGTTTTTCGCCAGCTTTGTTGGTTAAAGTGTAGTGTATAGAAACAACCGGATTTTCAGTGTTTTTCATGTTTAATAAATGTAAAAATTAAAGGAAAGGTTTATGAATCGTCGCTTTGCTTGGCAAGCGCGGTGAGGGTATTAATTAAATCAGTAAAATTATCTAATGAGTCTGTTCTGACCGTTGCGTGAGCAAGCTTACGTCCTTTGCGTGCGGCTTTATCATAGAGGTGCAGATGTACTTGTGATAAGGACAGCAGTTTTTCGCTAGCGGGAACATTACCTATAAAATTTTGCATGGCCGCATAGCCTAGAGACTCTGTTGAGCCCAGAGGCATATCCATAATGGCTCTTAAGTGATTTTCAAACTGGCTGGTTTCAGAGCCTTCAATAGTCCAGTGTCCTGAATTATGCACTCTTGGGGCAAACTCATTGGCAATTAACTTATCGCCTACGGCAAATAATTCCAGAGCTATGGTGCCCACATAATCAAGCGCGGTAAGAATCGTATTAATATACTTTTCAGCCTGCGCTTGTAATGGGTCATTTTGCGTATTCTTGGCTAGGCGCAAAATTCCTTTATGATGCTCATTTTCAGATAAGGGATAATAGGCAACTTCACCCGAAACGCTGCGGCTGGCAATAATAGAAATTTCCCGATCAAAAGGCACAAAGCCCTCTACAACACAGGGTGCATTTTTGATGGCTTGCCATGCCTCAGCTAAATCCTGTTCGCCATGTAACACAACTTGCCCTTTGCCATCATAACCAAAGCGGCGTGTTTTAAGAATCGCTGGATAGCCCATATCTGGCATTGCTTGTTGCAATTCATCTAAGCTAGAGACGGCAGCAAAGGGAGCTGTTGCAATACCTAAATCCTGTAAAAATGTTTTTTCGGTGATTCTGTCCTGGCCAATCAGTAAAGCTTTCGCAGGTGGATATACAGGGGTCGTTTGGCTTAAGAAGTCTATGATTTCAACCGGTACATTTTCAAATTCATAGGTGATAATATCTGTTTCTTCTGCGAGTTGAGTTAGCAAAGCCTTGTCGGTGTAGTCACCTATCAGGTGTTTACCGATGTCTGCAGCGCAAGCAATCGGTGTCGGGTCTAAAAAAATAAATTTAAGCCCTAAAGGTTTGCCAGCTAGAGCAAGCATTCTAGCTAATTGTCCGGCTCCTAAAATCCCTATAACCATTAGGCAATCTCCCTGGGATCTGAATTAGCGAGAACCGTATCAGTTTGCTGCTGGCGGAAAGCATTGAGTGGTGCTTTAAATTCGGTGTGCTTGTTGGCGATAATCGCGGCGGCTAGAAGTGCCGCATTGGTTGCCCCGGCTTTACCAATAGCCAGCGTTCCTACGGGAATCCCCGCTGGCATTTGAGCAATGGATAATAAAGAGTCCATACCGTTTAGTGCTTTAGATTGTACGGGTACACCCAAAACAGGCAGTGATGTTTTTGCCGCTGTCATACCGGGTAAATGCGCTGCGCCGCCCGCTCCTGCAATAATGACTTCCAGTCCTTTGCTTTCTGCCGTTTCTGCATAGGCAAAAAGTTTATCCGGTGTGCGATGCGCGGAAACGACATCAACCTCAAAAGGAATGCCAAGTTGCTCCAGTTGTTCAGATGCAAAACGCATAGTTTCCCAGTCGGAGGTCGAGCCCATGATAATGCCCACTAATGCGGTCATGTGTGTCCTTTTTATGCAAATAATCAGCTGACGTTGTAGCGATAAATCTGCTCATTCGTTAGCAAAAAACTCTCTATTATACATGTATTTATCATATTTTTAAATACATAGATTTAGGCCGGGTGCGATTATAAGTGAAGTAAATGTGCTATATAATACTGTAGGGCGGACTTCAGTCCGTTTGTCCCATTGAAGCATAGCGGACTAAAGTCCGCTCTACAAATAGATTACATCATTTTTAATCACACCCATTTAGGCCTGCCAGGGGTGATCTTATAGGGCACTGTTTTGTGTGGGGAGTAGGCTTTAGACTACACCTGAAGCTGTCTTATGTAAGCGAAAGCCTACTCCCCAGGATTGATCATTACCTGCGTAAACAATATCCATCTTGTGCGTTGTAAATAGTGGTTGGATTACTCAGCTGAGTTATTGCATTCGGTAAAATAAAAATATCGTCCGTGCTGATTTGTTTGCGTACCTCTACAGCAGTTCGAGCCGGTGCCTGATTACTTATATTGGCACTGGTGGAAACAATAGCCCCACCATAATGAGTACATAACTGCTGTACGACGGGGTGTGCACTGACTCGAACAGCCAGGGATTGATGTGCGCCTTTTAAATAAGC
>JAUXBW010000109.1 GCA_030619185.1 Methyloprofundus sp. | reverse complement strand
TTTGTTATAGAAAAAGTTACGTAGCCAGCTATGCGCCTCTTTCTACGCCTCGAATACGAATAAAAATACTGCGCCAGTTGCTCAACTTATTCCGTGCGCGTTCCTTAGCAGGAATCTCGTGGCTTAAACAAAGATATCAATTTTAAACCGGACATAACGGAACTTCAACTTTAGGGTTGGTTTCGTCAGCGACTGAAGTCGCTGTTCCGTGTTTGGAAACGCATGCTTTAGCTATACTTTATCGTATATACTTCAACATAACCACATTACTCATTTACTTGCGCGCCATGATGTTGGGTTGGAGTAGCTTGGCTTGAGCCAGGCTCTGGTTATACAGTGCAGCAACCAGATTCGCTTGATAAACCATACCCACCAGGCGGTGTTCTTCATTAATAATGGGGATTTGGCGATGTCCTTGCAGAGACATTAATGGGATCAGCTCAACGATATGGGTTGTTTCAGGTAAGGTTACGACAAATGGAGTCATAATATGTCCTACCGCTTCAGGTTTTTTGGTTTCAATTTTGGCTGTGCGTCTAATAAAACGACGAAATTGATCTTGCAGGCTATCATAGGCATTCAGGTTTATATGTTTAAAAAAATCATGCCAGGTAATGATTCCTATCACACGTTTCGCATTATCTACGACGGGGATGACTTTAAGTTTTTTTGTTTGTATTAGCTGCCAGGCATCTTCTACTTCTGTGCCATATTCAACTGTTATGATGTCGCGCACCATAATGTCTGCACAGCAGATATCGCCACGTACACGCTTAAAAGTATTCATTTCTGCGTTACTTAATAGCTGGCTTAACTGAGCTGTGGTCACATCTATCAGGCTTTTTGAGCTTTTTAATGCCTGTTCAATATCCTGGCTGGTAATACCTATATTATGGCTTGCCACTGTTGTGCTATGGCGTTGATTGGTTTCTGTTTCTTTAATTGTCGTTAAGGCACTCGGGTAGTTACGGTTCAAAACCCAGCGATTAATAATGATGGAAAGTATTATCATCAAGCCTACATTAATGCCGACAGGTACCAGCATAAATGAGTAACCCAGGGAGGTTATGCTGTCTCCTGCCATAACCGGGGCAAGTGCCGTTGCGGTTGCAGGTGGGTGCAGGCAGCGTAATACTAGCATGACCAGGACTGAAGCTCCCGCAGCAACAGCAGCCGATGAGGCTGTTTCCTGAATATTAAGAGCGCAACTCATACCGATAAAGGCTGAACATAATTGCCCACCGACAAAGGGCCAGGGTTGGGCTAAGGGGCTGTTGGGGATAAAAAACAAAATAACAGCAGAAGCCCCCATTGAAGCGACGATGATAGGGGAATCAGAAGCACCTATAACTGCCTGGGTAATAAGGGCGATAAAAAAAATAGCGCAAAAACAAGCAAGCAAAGAAAGTACTTTTGCCTTTATATTCAGCTTTACCGGGTCTACAGTAAAGGCTTGGAGTAACGGGAGTAATTTCATTATTTAAACTTGCTCATGCTGGTTTATAAGTAAATCATAACAAATGTCTGGAGGAAGTGTTTGTTGCTTATGCTTAAGCCTATAAAAAAACGCAAATAGAGCGTAAGAAAAAACCATAACATGTCATTATTTTCTATCTTAAATATTAGCAGGAAAAAAATAAAAACCTCAGTATAACTATTGTTTTTTATGTGAATATAGAAAACTCCTTACAAATTAGGCTAATGCAAAAGTGTCGTGTAAATACCATTATAATAACCTAGTGAAATGCTAGGGTATATCTTTTATTTCAATGTGTTATAGCAGTATTTATAGTAATAAACAGGGGCTTTTGTTGTTGATTAGGGGTAAAATTAGCAAATAATTATTTAATCCTTGAAGTGGAGTGTGTATGGCTGATTTAAAAAAATGGGATGTCGAAGATCCTGAGTTTTGGGAGTCTGAAGGCAAGAAAATTGCGAACCGAAATTTATGGATTTCGATTCCCAGTTTATTATGTGGTTTTGCTGTCTGGTTGTATTGGGGCATTATCACAGTACAAATGCTAAATCTGGGTTTTCCTTATCCGAAATCTGATTTATTTACCTTAATGGCAATTGCGGGGTTAACGGGCGCAACGCTGAGAATTCCCAGTAGTTTCTTTATCCGTTTATGTGGTGGGCGAAATACGATTTTCTTTACCACGGTGTTGTTAATTATTCCGGCATTGGGTACGGGGCTGGCATTACGTGATATTAATACACCGTTCTGGGTCTTTCAGGTGCTGGCTTTGTTATCTGGCTTTGGTGGCGGAAACTTCGCCTCATCTATGTCCAATATCAGTTTTTTCTTTCCCAAGAAAGTGCAAGGCCTGGCTTTAGGACTGAATGCTGGCTTAGGTAATTTTGGTGTGACCACCATGCAAATCCTTATTCCACTGTCTATGACCTTTGGCTTATTTGGTTCGTGGGGTGGCGACTCTATGACTTTACAGTCCGCTTCAGGCACACTGGTGGGTAAGATTCCAGCGGGCACTGAGACGTATCTACAAAATGCGGGCTTTATCTGGTTGTTATTTCTTATTCCACTCGCCTTTTTAGGCTGGTTTGGCATGAATAATATTCGTACCGAAGAGGTTTCGCCAATCGAGCGCGGTCCTATTCTTAGCTTTAGCATGATTCTTGGCATGTTGGGGATCGCTTTTATCAGTGCTATTTTTGGTTTATGGTTGATATTGCCTGCCTCAGTGCATGGCTCGGGTTTTCAGGTACCAAAAGAAATTGCTTTGTTTATTGTCATCGCCTTAACCGTTTCTTTATTAAAAATTATTCCCGGACAAATTGGGGAGAGCTTAGGTAGACAGTATAAGATTTTTGATAATAAACATACCTGGGTCATGAGTATTATCTATACCATGACCTTTGGCTCTTTTATCGGGTTTGCAGCGTGTTTTCCGCTGGCTATTAAGGTTATTTTTGGGTATCAGCATGTCATGGTAGATGGTGTGATGAATCATGACCTGATCAACCCAAATGCGCCTAGTGCTTTAATGTATGCCTGGACAGGTGCTTTTATTGGTGCATTAATTCGTCCCTTTGGCGGAATGATTGCTGATAAATTTGGTGGTGCCTGGGTGACACATATCTGCTCATTTGTCATGGTGATCAGTGCGGGTGGTGTTGCTTACTATATGAAAGCAGCCTACAACTCAGCAACGCCCGAAGAATATTTTGTACCTTTCTTAATTATCTTCCTTATTTTATTTGCAGCAACCGGTATCGGTAATGGATCAACGTTTAGAACCATTTCTCAGGTATTTCCTAAAGAACAGGTTGGCCCAGTATTAGGCTGGACTTCTGCTGTAGCGGCTTATGGTGCTTTTTATATTCCTAAGGTATTTGGTGAACAAATCAAAGCGACTACACCTGAAGTAGCATTAATGGGATTTGCAGCGTTTTATGTGGTCTGTATTATGATAAACTGGTGGTTTTATTTACGT
This sequence comes from Methyloprofundus sp., assembly GCA_030619185.1. GTDB lineage: Bacteria > Pseudomonadota > Gammaproteobacteria > Methylococcales > Methylomonadaceae > Methyloprofundus. The sequence continues at coordinate 4,422 of JAUXBW010000109.1, read as the reverse complement.
AAAGACGGTGAGTTCTATAATCCATAATATTTTCTCGTTCCCACGCTCGGCGTGGGAATGCATACTTGGACGCTCTGCGTCTTGAAGCACAATAGCAATGTAGGGTGGGTAGCGTTTTTTTTGCCCACCAAATACGTAAACTACACGGTGGGCAGAAAGCCTTGCCCACCCTACCTCTGATTATATTTCTGCGTATACGTGGGGGTAATAATTAATAACAGGAGAAAAACACGATGAGTCATTTTTTAGACCGTCTAAACTTTTTCAAAAAAGTTCAAAGTAAATTTTCAGGTGGTCATGGTATTGTCACCAATGAAGACCGCCAATGGGAGGATGGTTACCGTAATCGCTGGCGTTTTGATAAAGTCGTACGTTCCACGCATGGAGTAAACTGCACGGGAAGTTGTTCATGGAATATTCATGTTAAAAACGGCCTGGTTGCTTTTGAAATGCAGGCAACGGATTATCCACGCACGCGCCCGGATATGCCAAACCATGAACCTCGCGGCTGCCCTCGTGGTGCGAGTTTCTCCTGGTATTTATACAGCCCATTACGTGTGAAGCATCCGCTTATTCGTGAACGTCTAGTCTCTTTATATAGAGATGAACGTGCAACAGGTAAAGACCCTGTTGAAGCATGGGGAGCTATTCAGGAAGATCCTGAAAAACGTAAAAAATATACAGCAGTGCGTGGCCTAGGTGGCTTTGTTCGTGTTGACTGGGAAGAAGTTGCTGAAATTATTGCAGCATCGAATGTCTATACGGCTAAAACACATGGCCCCGATAGAATCGTTGGTTTTTCACCCATTCCAGCCATGTCGATGATCAGTTATGCGGCGGGTAGTCGTTACCTTTCATTAATTGGTGGTGCTTGTCTGTCTTTCTATGACTGGTACTGTGATTTACCCCCTGCTTCTCCACAAGTTTGGGGCGAGCAAACTGATGTACCTGAATCAGCTGACTGGTACAACTCAACCTATATTGTCGTTGCAGGTTCTAATTTACCGATGACACGTACACCGGATGCGCATTTCTATTCTGAAGTCCGTTATAAAGGTGCAAAAGTTGTTGCTATCTCTCCTGATTATGCAGAATACGTTAAATTTGCTGATTTGTGGATGCCGGCTAAACAAGGTACCGATGCAGCTATCTTTTTAGCGATGGGACATGTCGCTCTAAAAGAATTCTTCATTGACAATCAAGATGCTTATTTTGAAGAGTACGCACGTACCTACACCGATATGCCAATGCTGGTCATGTTGGATGAGCATGAAGGTTCGTATGTCAATGGCCGCTTTGTTCGTGCTGCAGATTTTGATGACTCGTTAGGTGAAGCCAATAACCCAGACTGGAAAACCGTGGTTATTGATGAAAAGACAGGCGATATTATTGCACCCAATGGGTCAATTGGTTTCCGCTGGGGCGAAGAAGGTAAGTGGAACTTGGTTCCTAAAAAAGGTCGTAGAAATACCAAAGCGCGCCTCAGCTTGATCTTTGATAAAGACGATATTGTTGAAGTGTTAATGCCTGACTTCCAGACAGGTGTTGATGTACCTATGCGTCGTAATGTTCCTGTTAAGAAAGTTACCCTTAATGGCAAAGAGTGTCTAGTAACGACTGTATTTGACCTGCAATTGGCGCAATACGGATTAGACCGTGGTTTAGGTGGTGATATAGCAAGTGGCTACGATGATGCTAGCATTCCCAACACACCTGCCTGGGCAGAAAAAATTACTGGTGTAAAACAAGCAGATATTATTCTGAGTGGTCGTGAGTTTGCTGATAATGCTTCTAAAACCATGGGTAAGTCCATGGTTATTCTGGGAGCTGGCTTAAATCACTGGTATCACAATGATATGCATTATCGCGCTATCATGAACTTACTGCATATGTGTGGTTGTATTGGTCAAAGTGGTGGCGGCTGGTGTCACTATGTTGGACAGGAAAAACTACGTCCGCAAGCAGGTTGGGCTCCGGTTGCATTTGCACTGGATTGGCAAAAACCACCGCGTCATATGAACGGCACAACCTTCTTCTATTTCCATACCGATCAGTGGCGTTATGAGAAAATTGAAGCGGATGCTTTATTAGCGTCAACTGCACAAGCGAATTATAAAGGCCATAACCTGGCTGATTACAATGTTGTTTCTCAGCGTTTAGGTTGGTTGCCATCAGCACCTCACTTTAACAAAAATCCTATGGATATCGTTAAAGATGCTGAAGCAGCAGGTGCCAGTGATGAGAAAGGGGTTGCTGACTATATTGTTAAGCAACTTAAATCAGGTGATATTAAATTTGCAGCAGAAGATATTGATGCGCCAGAAAATCACCCACGTAACTTATTTGTCTGGCGTGCTAACTTAATTGGTTGTAGTGCTAAAGGACATGAATATTTCCTTAAGCATTTGCTAGGTGCGCAAAATGGCGTGATGCAAGATGTGCTTCCAGAAGCGGAAGGCCAGGAAATCAAATGGCATAAAGATGCACCGATTGCCAAACTGGATTTAATGGTCGATATTAACTTCCGTTTAAATTCAACCGGTGCTTATTCAGATATCGTTTTACCAACTGCAACCTGGTACGAGAAAAACGATTTGAATACCACCGATATGCATCCGTTTATCCATCCATTAACGCAAGCAGTTGATCCAGGTTGGGAATCACGTTCGGATTGGCAAATCTTTAAAACCATTGCTAAATCATTCTCAGAGTTGGCCGAAAAGCACTTAGGTACACAAAAAGATGTCGTTGCCTTACCTCTCTTGCATGATACGCCAGCAGAACTTGCACAGGCGATGGATGTAAAAGACTGGAAGCGAGGTGAGTGTGAACCTATTCCAGGTAAAACGATGCCTGTATTAAAAGTGGTGGAACGTAGTTTTGCCGATACTTATAAAAAATACACGGCACTCGGGCCCTTATTACCTAAACAAGGGAATAATATTAAAGGCATAGACTGGGATACGGAAAAAGAATACGAGCATCTAAAACTCATCAATTATACGATTAAAGAAGAGGGCGTTTCTAAAGGCATGCCATCATTAGAAGATGATATTAGTGTGTGTGAAACGATTCTAGCTTTAGCCCCAGAAACCAATGGTGAAGTGGCGGTTAGATCATGGAAAGCATTAGGCAATAAAACAGGGGTGGATCATACCCACCTGGCTTTACCGCGTGAAGACGATAAAATTACTTTCCGTGATATTAAAGCGCAACCGCGTAAGATTATTACGGCACCCACCTGGAGTGGGATTGAGTCGGAAAAAGTCAGTTATAACGCCTGTTATACCAATATACATGAGCATATTCCTTTCCGTACTTTAACGGGGCGGGCCCAGTTCTATCAGGATCATCAGTGGATGCGTGATTTTGGTGAAGCTTTTTGTACTTATAAACCTGCGGTTGATATGTTATCAACGGCTGAAATGATGGCAAAAGTAGGTGATAAACCGCACCTAAAACTAAACTGGATTACCCCGCATGGTAAATGGGGTATTCATAGTACTTATCATGATAACCATCGTATGTTGACACTCTCACGGGGTGGACCGCATTTGTGGATTTCGGAAACCGATGCAGAAAAAGTGGGTCTGGAAGATAACGACTGGATAGAAGCTCTAAATATCAATGGTGCAACCATCGCCAGAGTTGTTGTCAGCCAGCGTATCCCTGATGGGATGGCAATGATGTACCACGCACAAGAGAAAAATGTCAATGTCCCCGGGTCTAATACTACGGGTAAACGGGGTGGTATTTTAAATAGTGTGACACGTGTCACTGTCAAGCCTACCCATATGATTGGGGGTTATGCTCAATTAAGTTACGGTTTTAACTATTATGGAACTGTAGGTTCACAACGTGATGAGTATGTTATTTTGCATAAATTAGAAGACCAGGATGTTCAGTGGATGGAAGAGCCGTTAACAGCAAGTAAGGAAAAACAGCTGAATCCAGAAGGTGTACCACAAGCACCTTACGAGCACGAGGAAGATTAATGCAATGGCAGGACGTAATAGCAGATAAGTCCCTAAAGGATTTACCTTATAAAATAGAATTAAATGAACGAGGAAATATTGAAATGTCTCCTTCTTCTTTTATGCACAGTTATTTACAAGGTAAATTAGCAACACTATTAGCGACAGAATTAGCAGGTGAGGTTTTTAGTAAACTTGCTATTCAAACCCATAAAGGGGTTAAAGTCGCTGATGTTGCTTGGGGGACTAAAGAGTATTTTCTGCTTCATTGTGAAGATATTTGTGCCACGTCTGCGCCAGAATTGTGTATTGAAATTCTGTCCCGCTCAAATACAATACTTGAAATGCAGGAAAAAATTTCATTGTATTTAGCAGCGGGAGCAATTGAAGTGTGGTTAGTTGATCAACAAGGTTTGATACGATTTTTTAATGCCAAAGGTGAACAAGC
>JAUXBW010000039.1 GCA_030619185.1 Methyloprofundus sp. | reverse complement strand
TCTAATCTTAATTTACGTGCCAGAGGTAAAGTACGTGATATTTATGATATAGATGATCAGCATCTACTGATTGTCACTACTGACCGCCTATCTGCATTTGATGTCGTGTTGCCTGACCCTATTCCTGGTAAAGGTCTGGTACTGACTTCCGTGTCAAATTTCTGGTTTAATAAAATGCAGGATATTATTCCTAATCATTTAGCCAGTCTTCGCTTAGAAGAGGTGGTTCCCGATGCTAATGAACGTGCACAAATTGAAGGCCGTAGCATTATAGTTAAAAAACTAAAGCCTCTTCCTGTTGAGGCTATTGTTCGCGGTTATTTAATTGGTTCTGGCTGGAAAGACTACCAGAAAACAGGCCGTATCTGTGGTATTGAGTTGGCCGCAGGCTTGCAACAGGCACAGCAATTACCTGAAGCCATTTATACACCGTCCACTAAGGCGGCGGTAGGCGATCACGATGAAAATATATCTTTTGCTGAAACCATTCCCTTACTAGGCATAGAGATGGCAACAAAAGTACGCGATATCAGCATAAAACTTTATACGACTGCTGCTGAATATGCCAGGCAGCGGGGTATTATTATAGCGGATACCAAATTTGAATTTGGCCTGGATGATGATGGCGTTCTTTATTTAATTGATGAGGCATTAACTCCGGATTCCTCTCGTTTCTGGCCGGCAGATCAATATCAGCCAGGCATCAGCCCACCCAGTTTTGATAAGCAATTTATTCGTGATTATTTAGAAACTCTGGACTGGGATAAAACCGCGCCAGGACCGAAACTACCGGATGAAATTGCTACCATGAGTAGTCAGAAATACCATGAAGCAGAGCTGAAATTAACAGCCAATTAGTTTTTTCTGGTGCGTACAAACCTAATTTCCTTACCATGAAGATAATGAAGGTAAGAAGCAAAATAAGCGAGTAATTTTTTTGTCGAATAAGGTAATTGAGCACCTAAAAATATATCAATCAATGGAGTAAATAAGCTAATATCTTCAAGTCCTTCATGCTCTTCATGGTAAAAATAATTGATATTTTAACGCTTACAATAAACCATGTTCTGCAAATGAATAGGGGTGGCCATCACCAATAATAAAATGATCCAGTACACGTATATCCATTAAAGCTAATGCCTCCTTTAACTTATCGGTGATCAGCCTGTCAGCCTGACTAGGTTCGGAAATACCCGAGGGGTGGTTATGTGCAAAAATGACCGCAGCGGCATTATGTTCCAGAGCTTTTTTCACCACCTCTCTAGGGTAAACACTGGCACCGTCTATCGTCCCTCTAAAGAGTTCCTCAAACTTTAAAATATGGTGCTGATTGTCCAAAAACAGGCAGGCAAAAACCTCATGAGGGTAATGCCTTAATTGATTGCTCAGGTAAGCGCGTGTTGCTTCTGGACTGGTGAGCACATCCCCTCGATCTAGCTCCTCGAAAGTATGCCTGCGTGCCATTTCCAATACGGCTTGTAATTGCGCATATTTAGCATTACCCAGACCTTTTGCCTGAGTGAAGGTTGCACAATCAGCCTGCATTAAGGCGCGTAAGGAAGTAAATTCGACCAATAAATCCTGCGCTAAATCTACTGCTGATTTACCGGGACTCCCGGTACGCAGAAAAATAGCTAACAGTTCCGCATCCGTTAATGTCGTGGCACCGTGTGCCAGTAATTTTTCTCTGGGCCGCTGGTCCGCAGGCCAATCTTTAATTCCCATGCTAGCACCTCTTCCTATCATTGTCGTTCGTTGAATTAAGGCAGCTGGAAATAAATAATCACCCGATATTGGGTAGGATTTTTGTGTTGGATGATTATTTGTTTCCATCTCCCTAAGCATAGAAGAAAAGTTGAACTCTTGCCATAATCCTAAAAACAGAAGTTGAGGAATGGGAACGAAATAACTTGAGCAACTGGCGCAGTATTTTTATTCGTATTCAAGGCGCACAAATAGGCGCATAGCGAGCTACGTAACTGTTTGTGCAACACCGAAGACGGACAAAAAGACAAGTCAGTTGCTCAAGTTATTTTGTGCACGTTCCTGAGCACGGATTTCTTCACAAAATCGTGAAGCGGTATTATTTCACCGTAATCGTCCTAACCCCTCCTTAGCAAGGAGGGGTTAGGGGAGTTTTTTTTAGATAATCCCCCTCACTTCCTCCTTTCTCAAGAGGGAAGTGAACAGTTACATTTCACCAGATGGGTGAGCCATTATATAGCCAAAAATAAACTATTTTCATAAGCTTATTATAATAAATAGCGTTCAACTGATGTTTTTAGGATAATACATGCTTTAAATATTAAATGTTAAATGGTGTTTTTCATTGAAGCGCATACTTTTAGGGATTAGTGGCGGCATTGCTGCATATAAGTCAGCTGAATTAGTCAGGATATTACACAGACAGAACTATGATGTTAGAGTTGTGATGACAAAAGCTGCAACTCAATTTATTAGCCCGCTCACTTTTCAGGCCTTATCTGCTCACCCTGTACACACTGAGTTATTGGATGCGGATCAGGAAAATGCTATGGGCCATATAAATCTGGCGCGCTGGGCTGATTTACTATTAATTGCACCTGCGACCGCCAATAGTCTTGCGAAGTTCAGTTATGGGCTGGCAGATGATTTATTAAGCACCCTATATCTTGCGGTTGAATGCCCGGTTTATATTGCGCCCGCAATGAATCAGGCAATGTGGTATAAGCCCGCAACTCAGGAAAACATACAGCGCTTAACCCGGCATGGCGTGACCTTTATTGGTCCAGACGAGGGAAGCCAAGCTTGCGGAGATATAGGCCCTGGACGTATGACTGAACCAGAAGCTATTGTGCAGAGTCTTAAGTTACAGAATAGCCCAGGTATTTTACAAGGTACGAAAGTCCTGCTGACTGCCGGGCCAACCCGCGAGCAATTAGATCCAGTACGTTTTATTAGTAATCGAAGCTCGGGCAAGATGGGCTATGCTTTAGCCGAGCAGGCGCAGCGACTGGGCGCACAGGTTACTTTAATCAGTGGTCCCGTCGCAATACCGGCACCTAAACATGTGCAGACATTTTTTGTGCAGAGCGCGGCAGAGATGTACGATACAGTCATGCAACATATGGCTGGCCAGGATATTATGATTGCAGCTGCAGCTGTTGCAGATTACACCCCTGAACTGGTGCAGACAGAAAAAATCAAAAAACAAAATGAGAAAACTGAGCTAAACTTACGCAAAACCAAAGATATTGTTGCCAGTGTCGCCAAGCTAGATAACAGACCTTTTACCGTAGGTTTCGCAGCAGAAACGCAGAATCTGGAGCATTACGCGCAAGACAAATTAAGGCGAAAAAATCTGGATATGATAGCTGCTAACTGGGTTGGTCAAGCTGAAGGTGGCTTTGATTCTGACTGCAATGCACTCCAGGTATATTGGGAAAATGGTCAGCAAACATTCACAATAACCGATAAACCACAGCTTGCCAGGCAGCTATTAGCTTTAATCGCAGAGAGATTTCATGCATAAAATACAATTAAAAATATTAGATTCACGCCTGGGTAATGAAATTCCTATGCCCAACTATGCAACTGATGGTTCAGCAGGTATTGATTTACGTGCCTGCCTTGATGCAGATGTTTTGTTGCAACCAGGTGAAACTGTCCTGATCCCGACGGGGATGGCTATTCATATCAATAATCATAAGCTTGCAGCAATCTTATTACCTCGTTCTGGTCTAGGGCATAAACACGGTATTGTCCTTGGCAATCTGGTTGGGCTGATCGACTCTGATTACCAGGGGCAGGTTTTTGTCTCATGCTGGAATAGAGGGCAGGATGCCTTTACTGTCAAGATTGCTGAGCGTATTGCCCAAATGGTTTTTGTGCCCGTCGTACAGGCAGATTTTGAAATAGTCGCTGAATTCGAGCAAACTGATCGTGGCGTGGGTGGCTTTGGACATACTGGCCGTCATTAATCCTAGAAACCGCAGGAGTAATTATGGGGCGTATTTTTTCAACTATTGCTATCGTTGCCGTGCTTATGATTACCCTTGCCGGGGCAGCTGTTTTTTATCTTCTGCAAACTAGCGATAAGCAGTTAAAAGAAGATGCCGACTATAGTCAGGTAAAAGGAGTCACGCAAAGCATTTCCACGCGCACTCGATTATTAAGACAGTCTTTAAGTAACATAGCGCAATCGCCTGAACTTATAGCCGCACTAAGTCAAACTGATTTACCCCGTGCTAAAGCTCTTGTGCAATTGATGAGTGCTTATTTACCCGATGCAATGGCCTTCAGGCTATTATTGCCAACAGATAATAAACCTGACAAAACCATTATCCCGCATATGGGCTATGCTGATTTGGATCTAGTAAAAAACACCTTCCAGCAGCCACAACTCCCATTGATTCAAGGTGAGCAAGGCGAGCACCGTCACCTGGCAATCACTCACGGTATTCTTCAAGGTGGACAAGTTATCGCCGTAATCCTGGCGAGTGTCGATTTTCAAGACCTACAACAAAGCTTTAACAGGCTTAGCAACAAGCAGTTATATATCGAATTAAAGCAAGGGGATGTTGTCCTGATTGCTCATGGTAATGCGCAGTTAAAATCAGTCGGCATACATAAGACCTTTAAAATACAGGATACGGCCTGGACTACCTCCTACTGGAGCGACAATAGTCTGGACTTAACATTAATAGAGCAAGTGCTGGGCATTCTTCTTTGCGCAGTTTTTATTGCGGCTCTTGCCTGCTACCAGGGTTATAGAAAATTACATTTATTATTAATTGACGACCAGCGTTCAATGTTAAACGCTACAAAAGACTTAATACTAGGCCAGGCGGATGGTAATTACCCGGTTAAATTATTGGCCATGAGTTCTTTTATTTCTTCTATTATTCAGTTTAAACGTGAAAATGATATTGCTGCTAATAAACAAACCGGTGTAGAAATTTCAGCTCAAACAGCTGACATACCCTTTCTTGGCCCTAAATTTCCGGGGATTGAAGTAAAAGATGTTGATAGTGAGGAGGCCGAGTCTATTTCCATGCCTGAATTTTCCAGCAAAAATACTCAGGCAGCAACCAAAACTGAGCCCATAATTCCTCCCTTGCCTTCACCAGATATGCCAGCAAAGACCATGACAATAAAGGCAAGCCCTACCGATGTCATTTTTCGAGCCTACGATATACGGGGCATCGTTGATAAAACACTGACGACAGAGATAGTCTATGATATTGGCCGTGCACTGGGTAGTGAAGCTGTGGATAAAGGTGTTACTACGCTGGTGATCGCAAGAGATGGCAGAATTTCCAGCCCGAGTCTAAGCAAAGTATTGGCTGATGGTATTTTATCAACGGGTACTCATATCCTGGATATAGGTACCGTTCCTACCCCTGTTTTATATTTTGTTGCACATCACCACGACAGCCATTCAGGCGTTATGTTAACAGGTAGCCACAATCCGGCAGATTATAATGGTCTAAAAATAGTACTCGACGGCGAGACTTTGTCAGGCGATAGAATTCAAGAACTAAAAAACCGTATAGATGCCAATGATTTTTATGTCAATGATCCTGGCACACTCACTGAAAACAGCATGTTTACCAACGAATATATTGGACTTATTGGCGAAGATATTAAAATTGCCCGGCCTATGAAAATTGTTATCGATGCTGGCAATGGTGTTGCGGGCGAAATCGCCCCCGTGTTATTTAGAACACTGGGTTGTGAAGTCATCGAATTATTTTGTAATATTGATGGCAGCTTCCCGAATCATCACCCCGACCCGAGTAAGCCTAAAAATCTGGCTGATTTAATTGCCGCAGTAGAAGAACACCAGGCGGATGTGGGGCTTGCCTTTGATGGCGATGCTGATCGCTTAGGTGTTATTGATTCTTATGGTAATATCATTTGGCCCGATCGCCAAATGATGTTGTTTAGTAAAGCAATTCTAGCTAAAAAGCCCGGTACTGAGATCATCTATGATGTAAAATGTAGTCGTAATTTACCGGCAGAAATCATAAGAAATGGTGGCACACCCACTATCTGGAAAACAGGCCACTCGCTTATGAAAGCGAAACTTAAGGAAAATGGGGCTATTTTTGCAGGCGAAATGAGTGGTCACCTATTTTTTAATGACCGCTGGTTTGGCTTTGATGATGGCTTATATTCCGCTGCGCGGCTTCTTGAAATACTCTCGGCGGATACACGTACTAGCGCCCTGGTTTTTGCAGAATTTCCTGATAGTCCTTGTACCCCGGAACTCAGCATTGAACTGGAAGAAGGCGAAAACTTTGCTATTATGCAGCAAATAGTGACCAGTAAAAACCTTCCCACCGATGGCAGGGTAACGGATATAGACGGATTACGTATTGATTTTACCGATGGTTTCGGTCTGATCCGTGCGTCAAATACCACCCCATCACTGGTGCTACGCTTTGAGGGTGAAACACAAGAGATTTTAATACGCATTCAAGATCAATTCCGCCAGCTAATTCTAGAAATCAAGCCAGACATTTCTTTGCCTTTTTAAGCCCCTGCACGAAATAAACATTCATTACAAACAACTTAAACCTATAGAAAATAGGGTGTAAACGCTTTAGTTATTGCTGTAACTAGAAAAAGCTAAAGCTTTTTTACTCCTGTTTATTGGTTTGATTTGCCCTTAACTTTTGCAATAACTAGCCTACCGCCATGAAAGAAAAAACTGCCAAGGGCGTAGCCCACGTCCTGATAGAATCCTTACCTTATATCCAGAAATTTAAAGGTAAAACCGTTATTATCAAATATGGCGGGAATGCCATGATTGATGAAAACCTTAAAACCCGCTTTGCCCAAGATATTGTGCTGATGAAACTGGTGGGTATTAACCCTATCGTCGTACATGGAGGCGGACCACAAATTGGGCACCTGCTGGAGCGCTTAAACATTAGTACCGAATTTGTTAATGGTATGCGTGTGACTAATACTGAAACCATGGATGTTGTCGAAATGGTGTTGGGCGGACAAGTCAACAAGGACATTGTCAATCTGATTAATATGGCAGGTGGTAAGGCGGTGGGTCTAACCGGCAAAGACGGTGATTTCATTCGTGCGCGTAAAATCGATATGCAGCAATTTAATAAGGAGTCAGGGGCTTCTGAAATTATTGATATAGGTCATGTAGGAGAAGTCAGCTCGATAGACCCTTCCGTTGTGGAAATGCTCAGTCAAAGTGATTTTATTCCCGTTATTGCGCCTATAGGTGTGGGTGAAGATGGGCGTTCTTATAATATCAACGCTGATTTAGTTGCAGGGAAGGTTGCTGAAATCTTAAATGCTGAAAAACTGATATTACTGACCAATATTCCAGGGATTCTGGATAAGCAAAATAATTTACTGACCGGCTTAACGCTTGAAGATATAGATGCCTTAATTGCCGATGGTACGATTTCAGGCGGCATGATTCCCAAAACTCGCTGTGGTACAGATGCTTTAAAAGGCGGGGTCAATAGTGTGCATATTATTGATGGCCGCGTTGAACATGCTGTCTTGCTTGAGCTATTTACCGATCAAGGGGTGGGTACACTGCTTATCAGTTAGCCCTAAGTACAGCATTCGTAACCGTTCACTCCCCCCCCCCTTGAGAAAGGGGAATTGAGGGGGATTATCTAATAAAACCTCCGCTAACCCTTCCTTGCAAAGGAGGGGGACTGAACGGTTAGTATTATTCAGTGCTGCATGATTAATAAGTTATTAGCACTATAAATAATGTAAAATAGTTGCTTATAAGCTAGGTCTGCATATCTGATCTATAGGTTTCTAAGCAAATTTTTTTAAAGGTAAATAATGAAGAATTACAAAGTCGCAGTTTTAGCGGGTGATGGCATTGGTCCGGAAATCACGGCGGAAGCCGTTAAAGTTTTAAAGCTGATTGAACAGCGAAATGATGTCAGTTTTGAACTCATGCCCGCGTTATTTGGTGCTTGTGCTTATTTTGCAACCGGTGATGCTTTTCCGCAAGAAACTAAAGATATCTGTGATAGTGCCGATGCGATTCTTAAAGGCCCTATTGGCCTGAGCCATGAGGAATCCAAAGGTATTCCTATTGATAAACAACCAGAGCGTGGTGCATTATTACCTATGCGTCGTCGTTACAATACTTATGCAAATTTTCGCCCTGTTTCTTTACCTAAAGAATTAGCACATTTTTCACCATTAAAGCCCGAAATTATCGGTGAAGGCATCGATATCATTATTGTCCGCGAGCTGGTCGGTGGCCTATATTTTGGTGAAAAGGAAATGGGCGTTGATGAGAACGGCCAGCGTTATGTAAAGGAAACGCTGGAATACACGGAAGCACAGATTCGCCAGATTATGCATCAGGCATTTAAATTAGCCAGTCACAGAAAAAAAGTACTGCATAATATTCATAAAAGTAATGTGCTGAAATCCAGCGTATTATGGAATGAAATCATGGAAGAAGTGGCGCAGGAATATCCTGAAATAGAAGTGATCAATATTCTGGTGGATGCGGCTGCGACTTTACTCTGCTTAAAACCAACGCAGTTTGATGTGATGGTTATGGAAAATATGTTTGGTGATATTTTAAGTGATCAGGGTGGTGGTATTCTGGGTTCTTTAGGCTTGATGCCATCAGCCTGTCTAGGTGATGAAAAAGCTTATTATGAGCCATCTCACGGCTCAGCACCTGATATCGCAGGCAAGAATATAGCTAACCCTTACTCCATGATAGGTTCGGTCGCCATGATGCTGGAAAACAGCTTTGATATGCAAGATGAAGCGAAAAATGTCTGGGCTGCCATGCAGGGTGTATTTGCCGATGGATTTTCCACCGCCGATCTCTCCAAGCCAGGGTCTGGTGTTAATATGATCAGCACTGTTGAGTTTGGTGATAAGGTAGTCGAAAAATTATCTAATATGCCTAAAGTATAAGAGGCTCAAATTGTAAGAGGAACCATAAATACGTGCGGTTCCTCTGCGGTAGTGACTAAATTCATCCTACATTAATATAACAAGAATATGAATTTTAAATCTAAAGTCATTGAATCGTGGCAAAAAGCTGGATCACCTGATTGGGTCTACGAAGAAACATTGAAAGCATGCATAACTACAAATAAATTTTTTATAACGGTTAGCTGTCTTTTCTTGCATTAAGCAAATATTTACGTAATTTTCTTTCACTTCGCATAACATAAAGGATAAATACTTCATTACCTTCAACACGATAAAAAATACGACATGGATTTACGATAATTTCTAAATATCTCGATTTTTCAAGTTCTGGAGGTTTACGCCCAGACTCTGGAAACTGTTCAAGCCGATCTGCACTTGAAAAAACTTTTTGAACTAGATTAACAGCCGCACTTGGTTTATCAAGAGCTATATATTCTGCTATCGCATCAAGGTCTGATAAGGCTGGTTCAGTCCATATTACTTGAGCCATTTACTCATTTTTTCTTTTGCTTCCGCTTGAGTATATATACGATTTTCTAAAATCGCCGTTTCACCCTTCGCTATTCCATCCAAGATTTCCATCCGATTTTTCATCATTTCATAATCATGAACATCAATCAGGTATGCCGATGGTTGACCATGTTCGGTGATAAGCACAGGCTCTTTTGAGTTATGTAATTCAGCTAATATTTTTGTAGCCTGGCGTTTTAATGTAGTAACTAATTCAATTTTCATAGAGTGATACTATACTATCACTTATCTATTTACAAGCATTTTGTTGTACAGCTAACGCCTTACATCACCCGACCTAAAACGTCCCTCAACGGAGTGATGAACCAAGAGAAGCATTGAACGCTAACGAAGCCCGTTTGCATGAATTCAGCATTAAAAACAGCCTAGGTAACGCGCAATAACTAAACGCCCCATATTGCGCAAGATTTTTGTTTGCCTTCAATGCGTAGCAAGAAGCGCATAGCAGGCTACGTAACTATTTCTACAAAGCAGAAGGCGGACAAAAAAACCAGCAAGTTGGGTGGATTATTTGTTGCGAGTTGCCTTACTACAATAGTGCACCCAAGACCGTATAAAATATAGATCTTGAAAAGAAGTACTTGCTTGTTTTGTTAAGAATACTGTACACTTTTCTAAGGTTATTATATCGCCTGTATGCAATCTGTAAAATACAGGGTGTTTTAGGTGTTATTCATGGGGGGAGCTGATGAGCGATAAAGCTAAGAGTCAACGCGGTGGTGCCCGTTCTGGTGCGGGGCGAAAAAAAGGCTCTTCTGTCTATGGCGAGAGCACTCGTGCTATCCGCATACCTGAAAGCATGTTGCCAGAACTTAAGGCTATGCTTGAATTACGCAAGCATAGCTCTACAAAGCAACATAGTCATGCGCTCAATTGTGCAACGCTCGCATTGCCAGCGCAACAGCCCAATAAATTATATATCCCGTTATTTAATGGCAAGGTGTCGGCTGGATTTCCTTCTCCGGCAGACGATTATATAGAAAAGACTCTGGATTTGAATGAGCTGTTGATTCAAAAGCCAGCAGCCACTTTTTTTGTCCGTGCAGAAGGTGAGTCTATGCTCGGTGCAGGTATTCACCCTAATGATATTTTAGTGGTCGATCGCTCTCTTGAGCCAACTGTGGGTAAAATTGTTATCTGTGCTTTAAATGGTGAACTTACCGTTAAGCGCTTAAAAAACATTGGTAAGGAAATTACTCTGGGAGCAGAGAACCCCGCTTATGCTGATATTATCGTACAGGAGTATATAGAATTGGTTATTTGGGGCGTAGTGACTAATGTGATTCATTCCCTATGAGCCCTTCGCTGAGCCAAAGCCTGATTGCTTTGGTGGATTGTAATAATTTCTATGTTAGTTGTGAGCGGGTGTTTCGCCCTGATTTATGGGGTAAACCGGTTGCAGTCCTAAGTAATAATGATGGCTGTATTGTCGCTCGTAGTCAGGAAGTTAAGGATCTAGGTATTAAAATGGCCGTTCCTGTTTATCAGGTTCAACACTTGATTAAGCGTCATAAAATCAAGCTTTTTTCTTCCAATTATGCGCTGTATGCAGATATGTCCGAACGGGTTATGCAATGTTTAGAGCCTTATATCCCTCAGATTGAAGTGTATTCTATAGATGAATCTTTTCTCGATTTAAGCACCCTTTGTCAGCATAATTCTACCGCTTATGCGCAACAGATAAAAAAAACAGTATATCAGGCGACCGGTATTCCCGTTTGTGTAGGCATGGGGCCAACCAAGACCCTGGCGAAGCTGGCTAATTATGCGGCTAAAAAATGGCATAAAACAGGCGGTGTTCTGAACTTGTCTGACCCTGTGCGCAAAGAAAAACTAATGCGTTTAGTGCCGGTCAATGAGATCTGGGGTATAGGCAGGAAAACAACTCAGCGCCTACATCTTATGGGTATTCATACGGCTTATGATTTGGCAAAACAACCTGTAGAAAACATGCAGGCACATTTTAATATTGTCATCGCCAGAACAGTCATGGAATTAAATGGCATCGCCTGTTTATCACTGGAAGACATAGCCCCCGATAAGCAGCAAATTGTTTGCTCACGTAGTTTTAAGCGTCGCTTGACTGAGTACCATGAAC
>JAUXBW010000043.1 GCA_030619185.1 Methyloprofundus sp. | reverse complement strand
GGCTATAAGACACTGATCAGCACAGCATCCAAGCTGATTATCAGCACCCTGATATCCGGCCATAAAATCCTGCTCTGTGGCAACGGTGGGAGTGCCGCTGATTGTCAGCACTTTGCTGCCGAGCTGGTGATTCGTTATCATAAAAATCGCCGCGCCTATCCAGCCATTGCCCTAACTACTGACACCTCAATCCTGACCGCGCACCCGAATGACTTTAGCTTTGATAGTCTGTTTTCCCGACAGGTTGAAGCACTAGGTGTCGAGGGCGATTGCTTAATTGCATTTTCAACCTCAGGTAATAGCGAAAATATTATTCAGGCGAGCACCGCTGCAAAACAGCAAGGCATGTCCATCATTGGTTTAATGGGCGGCGATGGTGGACGCTTAAAAGCACAGGTTGATATGCCTATTGTTATTCCATCGACAACTACAGCCCGCATTCAGGAAGCACATATGATAATTTACCATTGGTGGTGTGAAATGGTAGATGAAGTCGAAAATGATTGAGGTCAATAATGATTAGTGAAATTCCAGGGTTTAAAGGCTTAAACATACTGGTTGTCGGTGACCTGATGCTGGATTATTACTGGTCAGGCCAAACCACGCGCGTATCACCTGAGGCTCCTGTGCCTATAGTAAAAGTCGCCAAAAAAGAAGCGCGCGCGGGTGGTGCCGGGAATGTCGCTTTAAATATTGCCTCATTAGCAGCGAACGTCACACTATTGGGTATTGTCGGAGATGATACAGAAGCCGGGGAATTACAAGATTTACTCACAGCAAAAGGTGTATGCTGTGATTTTATTAAAAGTGCTCATACGCCAACCGTGTGTAAATTACGTATCGTTGCCCAGCATCAGCAGCTAATACGCCTGGACTTCGAAGAGTCTTTAATAGACTTTGACTACTCAGAACTGCTAGAACACTACACAAAAGCATTGGCAACAGCCGATGTGGTTATCTTCTCGGATTATGCCAAAGGCGTTTTAGAGCATATTCCGCAATTGCTAGGACTTGCCAATAAGCAGGGCATACAAAGCTTTGTAGATCCCAAAGGCACCGATTTTTCTCGATACCAGGGAGCCACTTTAATCACCCCAAACCGGGCTGAATTCCAAGCTGTTGTAGGAGAATGTCAGGATAACAAGCAACTAGTCAGTAAAGGCCAGGCCTTGCTAGCACAACATAATATTGAAGCTTTACTGGTTACTTTAAGTGAACATGGCATGGCCTTAATAAAAAAATCGGATGCTCATTTTTTACCCACCCATGCGCGGGAAGTCTTTGATGTTACTGGCGCAGGTGATACCGTGATAGCCAGTATGGCACTTGGAGTTGCTTCTGGGTTGGGCTTACAGCATGCCATGCACCTGGCTAATATGGCTGCAGGTATAGTAGTAGGTAAATTTGGTACTTCAACTGTTTCCAGTCATGAGCTGAACCGTGCCTTGCATGGTGATAAGGAAAATATCAGTGGTGTGGTTACTGAAGATGAGCTATTAAGTGAAATCGACTTTGCCCAGAAAAGTGGCGAAAAAGTCGTAATGACTAATGGCTGCTTTGATATTTTACATGCCGGACATGTCGCCTATCTTGAACAGGCCAGACTATTAGGCGATCGCCTAGTGGTCGCGATTAATTCCGACGAATCAGTACAGCAACTAAAAGGCGAGTCGCGCCCAATTAATAAATTAGCCGATCGGATGACCATTATCGCTGCATTAGGCTGTGTGGATTGGGTGGTTCCATTTTTTGAGGAAACTCCCGAACGTATTTATAATCATTTTTTACCGGATGTACTGGTGAAAGGCGGTGATTATAAGCCCGAAGAAGTTGTTGGTGCAGACGCTGTGATTAAGGCGGGTGGTAAAGTTCAAATTCTTGATTTTGTCGTTGGCAAATCGACTACTACTACGATTGAGCGTATTAAAAAGCAGTAGACTGGAACTTGTCTGCCCGAACCATTCGCTGGCATATTAACAATCTTGGGTTAGCTACCCTTTCTTTTCAGGCTGGTTCTATCGCTGTCAGCCCCGGGCGGAATGAGAGAAATTTATCGCTACGGTTTTATTAACTATGGAGAAATAATTTATCGTGAGGCTGCAATGGGGCGTTAAGGGACAGTCAATTATGATGCGCCTTTACACATTGTCGTTTTTTCAGTATCGTATTAACCAAAACTACTTGTGTTTTTCAATACACTCTCGAGGAGCTAGTCTAAAGACCCGCCCTCCCCTCCAATGTTGCTCAAGTGTATCGTGTGCGTTCCAGCACTTATTTTAGCAACCTAAAAGCATTTGCAAAACCTATGAATAATAACCTTTTAAAAAATGCCATGCTGTTATTTTTTGGTGTGCTGGTTGCACTTTTACTTGCAGAAGCCGGTCTTGCACTGGTCAATTATTCAAGTCACTCATTTCATCAATCTGATCACCTGCTTGGTTCTAGCCTGAGGGCGAATACTGAAGGTGTCTGGAAACAAGAAGGGAATGCAGTCGTCAAGATTAATTCTGACGGGTTACGTGATGTGGAACATGCATTGGAAAAACCTGGGGATGTTTTTAGAATTGCGGTGCTGGGCGATTCATATATGGAGGCATTTCAGGTTGATTTTGAGAACAGCTTTCCCAGTCTCTTACAGCAAAAACTACAACACAAGGCTCAGTTGCTAGGCAAAAAAATAGAAGTTATCAATTTCGGCTGTTCAGGCTATGGCACTGCTCGAGAACTGATCATGCTGCAGCAACGTGTGTGGAAGTACAGTCCTGACTTAGTACTGTTAGCTTTTCTCACTGCTAACGATATTAGGGACAATAGTAAAGCGCTCAATAAAATTGATTATATTCCTTATTATTATTTTGATAAGGACAAGGAATTACGGCTTGATCAAAGTTTTCTGCAATCAGGTGCTTACCTTAATAGAAGTGGTCTTGCAGCTAGATTCTTTTATGAGACAATAAATAATATACGCTTATTACAATTGCTTAATGATATTAGACGTATCTCTATATCATCCTTTGCTACCGACAGAAATGATAAACAAACAGAAGCAGGGCTAGATGATTTAATCTATATGCCTCCTCAAAGTCCTGACTGGGAAGATGCCTGGAATGTGACAGAAGCCTTAATACTCGAAATGCGTGATGAAGTTGTGAGTCACAATGCACGTTTTCAGGTAGTTACGTTGAGTAATGGAATACAAGTTACCCCGGATAAAGATAAAAAGCAAAGCACTCTGGATAAACTGGGTATCAAATCGCTTTTTTACCCCGATAACAGAATACAGAACTTTGCTCAAAAAAATAACATTAAAGTCATATCTTTAGCACCGGAGCTGGCAAATATTGCAGAATCAGATGGTGTGTATTTTCATGGTTTTGAAAACACTGAATTAGGATCGGGGCATTGGAATGAAAAAGGTCATTTATATGCCGCTGAAATTGTATCTCGCGAGCTTTGTATTGTAGATTGTTGAAAATGCATTTATCCTGGTGTGAGAAAAAGATTGCCATTTCCATTAACCCTCCTTTAGAATTCATAGTTACCTCTACTATAATGGCTCCCCCTGATGCCTGAAGTTACAAGTAATTCTATGAGCAAGGATGTGCAATGGCAGAGGTTTACCTACACTCTGCTGTGGGTTCTGGTGGTATCTCTTTCCCTGACTTACCTTTTCATTATTATTATCGATCCCTTTGATAATTTACCCCTATCACCCAATTTTAAGCGGGTACAGGTAAAGCGCAGTGAACGGGATTTTAAGCCTGCACTCGCTCGCCGCCCGCAATATGACAGCGTGGTTATCGGTACCTCTACCGCAATGCTATTGCACCCAGAGCGTTTGAGTGAAGTATTCAATGCACACTTTACGACACTGACCATGCCCCTGGCTTCGCCCTACGAACAAGACCGGCTGCTGGCTTTATTTCAACTTTACCACCCAGCACCACGTTACGTCATAATGGGAGTGGATTATTTCTGGTGCGAACAAAAGTCTCTTCCCAAGCAAATGGGATTCACTGTGGGGCAGCCTATGCGTGACTGGATGTATGATGAAAACCGCTGGAATAATTGGCCCAGTCTCAATTCTAATATGCTGAAGTACTCACGACGGCAACTGCAAAAACTATTAGGTTCAGGGCTGGATTCAGCAGCTTATGACGGATATTACGATTTTACTGTCGACGATTATGGGCCCTACGATCAAAACCGCGCTCTAGTCCATATCTACGGTCAACAACAGCCCATTCCTCGCCCCGGGGACTTTAATCCTGAGAGACTGGATGCAATGAGCAAACAAAAGCAAGCGTATCCTGAGGTCGATCGGTTAAATAAGCTGTTGGCTACTTTACCTACGGAAACGGTAAAGTTGCTGGTATTTCCTCCGTATCATTGGTACCGCTTGTTTCAGATGAATAAGGATACCCTGCAGAGCCTGGCTTCGTGTAAACACCGTATTGCTGAATTGGGAGAACAGTTAGAAAATTACTATGTTCTGGATTTTATGCGCTTAAGCTCTATTAGCCTGAAGGATAGTCATTATTGGGATTCTCAGCACTATAATACCGAGATTGCAAAATCTCTGGAAATGATGATGTCAAATGCTGTGCTTCATGGACGTAGACAGGATGATTACTTTACCTATCTGTGGCCTCAGCTCCCACTTCAAAACTGAAAATAGTAGAACTCCTGGGCCTCACCATTACCGATGAGCACCAGCATCACAGCGACTACAACTCCGGCAAGCATGGCAAGTGGGCGTTTTGGACGCAGTATTTCCAAACATATTTCTTGACTCGTTGGCCCCAGGATAGCGATTATACCCGCGATCACGACCAGGAGTAGATTACCCCAGTCTAGCGGTGCCATTTCCATAATGCTACTTAAGTCATGCATTCCTCTCCACAATACACTGGCAGAACCGAAACTGTCTGCACGGAATAGTACTGCAGCCTCGGTCCAGAACAATAGGGTCAAGAGCCAGCCCATTCCTGTGGGAAGGTGCCAGCCACTTTTGCTAAAAATAGTATTAATCAACAGCGCAATGCCATGCGCCAAACCCCACAGAGCAAAAGTCCATGCTGCACCATGCCACAACCCAGCCAGAAACATGGTCGCCAGTATGGCGACGACACGCGGTTGAGGAAGTCGTTTGTTACGCGCCAGAGGAACGAACAAATAGTCGCGAAGAAAACGTGATAATGTCATGTGCCAGCGTTGCCAAAATTCGCGCACACTACGGGCACGATAAGGTGCATTGAAGTTAACAGGTAGAGTGAATCCGAACATCAGGGACAGGCCGATAGCCATATCAGTATAGCCAGAAAAATCGAAGTAAATTTGCCAGCTAAAGGCGAATGCAGCTAGCCAGGCATTAGAAAAATCGACTGCGGCTCCGGTCGTTGCAATTGCAAAGCTAGGGTCGACAATGTTGGCCAGGCTGTCGGCTATCAACACTTTTTTGACCAGGCCGATGCAAAACAATACGCTGCCACGACCGATGCGCTCCCACAAACCATCACGTAGAGGATCTAATCCAAATTGGGGAATCAATTCATGATGACGTACGATTGGGCCGGCGATGAGTTGAGGGAAAAAAGTGACATAGGCGGTATAGCTCAGTAAGTCATATTCACCCCCCTTGTTACGCCAGACATCCACCAGGTAAGAAATCTGCTGGAAGGTGTAGAAAGAAATGGCGAGGGGAAGTATGATGCTTGCTAAGGTAAAGTTGGTGCCTACAATTTCAGAGAAACTGTTCAGCAAAAATCCTGCATACTTGAAGTAGCCTAGTAAACTCAGATTAAAAACCACACCGATGGTCAGTAGCGTGAAACGGTGGTGGCTTTTACGCTGGGAATGAACCATCATCCGGGCCAACAAGAAATTCACCAGAATGGAACCTAACAAAAGAGGTAAATAGTCTGGATTCCACCAACCATAAAAAAATAAGGATGCAATAACTAGCCACAGCATAGTCATCGTATTGCTTGCCCAGCGGGAAAGAATTAGAAAGACAATCAGTGTGATGGGAAGATATAGCAGGATAAATAGTTGTGAGTTGAACAGCATATAAATTACCTTTGAATTAGCTATATTTTTTAGGTGTTAGTAATAAATAAAAAACAGTTAACATCAAGATAAAAACAATTAAACTTACCAAGTCGTCACGCACCTTGAAACCAAGTCCAATCGAAGTAAAAAGAAGTTGAATCAGTGCCAAAATGAGCACGGTTACTTTAACGTTCTTGCGTTGCTGGCCGAATATTATATGATGTATATGTGTTCTATCCGCTGCAAAAGGGTTCTTACCTCTTGATATGCGGCGTATTAAAACGATCAGTGTATCTAGTATAGGTACAGCGGCCAATAATAGTACACTGATGGGAGATATATAGTCATGTTTTATGGAATGCACTGAGATAATTGCAATAAATAGCCCCAATACCAGACTGCCACTATCACCCATAAATATTTTAGCAGGCTTCCAGTTGAGTATAAAAAAACCTATAAGTGCGCAAACATAACTTAGGGAAGTAAAAAACAGAAAACCATCCTCATATTTGTACCCCATATAGGCAAAAGAAGAAATGATGATAATGCCTATTGACGCTGCGAGCCCATCTAGCCCATCTATAAGGTTCATTGCATTAATAAAACCGACAAAGGAAAAAACCAGAATAACTTCAGCTACTATAAATGGTAATGTTAGGTCATAGCCAACAAAATTTCCCAGTGATTGAATAGATAGCCCATTAAAGACAAGAATGAGCACGATGCCTATCAAAATAATTAACTTATGACTTGAGCGTACATTATTTCTATCATCATATATACCTAGGCATAAGGTCAGAAAGAGCACGGCTATTTCAGCTATATTTAATAAGCTGCCAAAGCATAAATTACCTGATATAAATGCAATAAAAATAGCTATTCCACCACTATTTGCGGTAGGCTGCATATGCATTGTGCGTTTATTAGGGGAAGCTAGTAAGGAGAGTTTTGGAGAGATTACAATTAATATTTTGCTTAATACAAAAGAAATGATAATGATAGTGACTGACAAAAAAAACAGCTTGTAATCCAGTTCTAAACTTATTTGACTACTCATAATTCAGGTATTTCTGATTGCTTGCAGAGGTGTAAATATTAAAGAGGTCATGCCTCAACTGATTCATTCTCAATACGGCTAATCATACTTGCAAGCACTGCAACCATCACTGTAAAAAATAAAACCATCATATTATGGCCAAAAGAATAATTGGTTAATCCAAAAATAAAAAAGGCTCCAACAATCATAAGCCCTAAAAAGCTTAAGTACTTAACTTTTATATCAGAACCTTTAACCAGCGAGGTATAAAAGAAATAAATAACTCCCGCATATAATGTCAGATAAGCAAAAAGACCTATTACCCCAGCTATGACCATTATCTGTAAAGCTTCATTATGCGCATGATCAACTAAATCTATTCTTTTTACTTCACCCGCATCTATTTTGTCTTTCAATGCTTGTCTATATTGCCCTGAGCCTATACCAAATAGCGGATGCTCAGTAAATATTTTCCAGCCAACTTTCCATTCAACTAAACGCCTGCCAGTCGAAGTAATAGATTCGTTAGAATTACTCGTATTATAGGCTTGGGTATTTTTATAAACTGAGTCTACGCGTGATTGTACATAGTCATTTGAATAATAGACCAGTATCAAAGCCAGGACCAAGATAATACTGCTAATTATTTTATAAGCCCTGTTTAAAGGAAGAAATATCATAAATAAGCCGACAAAGAAAGGAATTGCAATCCAGCCTCCCCTGGTTCCAGACAAAAGAGACCCGGTGATACCCAAAACAAAAGCCAATATAGTGATAATATAGAATACTTTTTTATAACGAATATCATTAACCATAAACAACCCGGCCAGGCTCATCATGCCAAGCAGTATACTAATATTACCGAAATTTATCTGCATGACATAGCCATGAATATCATGCATATTTAAATAATATTCCTGATATAAAGCGAGTGTTCCCGCACCACCCGCACCTATTAATATACCCATCAATAAGGGAGCCAGATTTACTTTAACGGTTCTTAAAACAAAAAAAATGAGAATAACTAAAATAAACCGTAGATAGTAATCTAAATATCTGAAGCTAAGATCTCTCAAAATGACATCAAAAGTGATCACGATAGGTAACAGTAGCAAAGAAAAAATTAATATTTTTTCTTTGCTATTGAGTGCCATGTCAAGTGGGTAATGTGCCACTAAAACAATCAGGGATAACAAAAAAATGCATATTGCAGAGATGTTTGAGCCATGGGGGATAGTAAGCACAAATGCCGGCATGGTTAACAAGGAGAATGTCAAAGATTTTGTAAAGATATTATCCATAAGCCCTATATTCAATATTTTTGCTGTCATTTTTAGTTCATGCTAAGCTAGAACTCTGCATGTATTCAGGCTTTTTGCCATTATTGGATCTCACCTGGAAACAGAAGGTTCAGGATGAGAGAGAACTGAATAATTACATGACCATTATACCTGAATGTTTGATTTCAATTCAGGTCCCGCTTCAATTATCACTCAATTTTGTGTATGACCCAAACAACATCTAGCTTTAAAGTTTATAAACGCCTATTAAGGTATGTTGTTCCATATCTTAGGTTTTTTACCATTAGCGTATTGGGCTTTATTATTGTAGCCATTGCCCAGCCATTATTTGCCGAGCTGGTCAAATTAATTATTGATACGATAGAGCATGGAAATAAAGCGGATCATAAGTTTTTGCCTGCTGCTATTATTACACTTGTGGTGTTTAGAGCTTTTGGTGCTTTCTTTGGTAACTATTTCTTAGCCAAAGTTTCTGTCAATGTAGTACACAAACTGCGCCAGGAAATTTTTAATCACTATACAAACCTCTCCACCGAATATTTTGATGCGCAAAATAGTGGCCATTTAATTTCGTTAATTACCTATAACGTTGCTCAGGTCACTACCGCGACAAGTGATTCGGTTAAAACCTTTATCCGGGAAGGTTTAACAGCCATTGGTTTAATTGCTTATTTGCTCTGGCTTAACTGGAAGCTAACCTTGATATTTTTTGTTATCGCCCCTTTTATTGCCATTATCATCACTGTTGTTAGTAAACGGCTCAGATCACTCAGTAAAAATGTACAAGACTCTATGGGTGATATGACCCATATTACTTCTGAACTGGTGGTAGGCAACCGGGTGGTTAAATGCTTTGGTGGATCGGATTATGAAATCAAGCGCTTTAAAACAAGTAGTTATTTTAATAAACAACAATCGCAAAAATTAGCTCTGGTTACAGCCATTCAAAACCCTACTATGCAAATTTTGGTTGCATTTGCTCTGTCTGGCTTACTTTATTTAGCACTTTCTATGATGGATACAACGAACACGGGCACTTTTATTGCTTATTTATTAGCTGCTTTTATGCTGCCAAGACCTATTCAGTTATTAGTTCACGCAAACAATGAAATCCAGAAAGGTATCGCAGCTGCCACCGATATTTTTAAAGCATTAGATGTCGCTCCCGAACTTGATCAAGGAACGATCCAGAAAGCTACCGGACAAGGCATCTTAGAATTTGAGAAAATTTCATTTAGCTATGCCAATTCTGACAAACTGGCGGTCAAGAATATTAATTTCAGTATTCAATCAGGTCAAACCGTTGCTATTGTTGGTGCGTCGGGAAGTGGGAAAACCACGCTAACAAACTTAATCCCGCGTTTTTATGATTATTCTACAGGGCGGATCTTATTAGATGGTGTTGAAATAAACAAATATACCTTGAGCTGCCTGAGAGAGCAAATTGCTTTAGTTACCCAAAATATTACCTTATTTAATGATACCGTATTCAACAATATTGCCTATGGTATTCTGAGTGATATTGATGAAGCCGATGTTTTAAAAGCGGCTGATGACGCTTATGCGACCGAATTTATTGAAAACCTGGCTTATGGCATGCAAACTGAAATTGGTGAGCATGGTATCCAGTTATCTGGAGGTCAAAGGCAACGGCTCGCTATTGCACGCGCGTTATTAAAAAATGCGCCGCTATTAATTCTGGATGAAGCCACCTCTGCTTTAGATACCCAGTCTGAACGCTATATACAAAAAGCACTGGAGCATGTTATGGCGCATAGAACAACGATCGTCATCGCACATCGTTTATCTACCATTGAAAAAGCTGATGTTATTTTGGTAATGGAGGCTGGAGAAATAATAGAGCGCGGTACGCATACCGACTTACTCGCCCAGAAGGGTGCCTACGCGAAGTTACATAAGCTGCAATTTAGCAAAAAACACGCGACTGACTAAACATAACCGTTCAGACCCTCCTATGTAAAATGGAGGTTAAGGAGAGTTATTTCTAATAAAACCTCCCCTAACCCCTCCTTGATAGGAGGGGGACTGAACAGTTACAAGTTAAACTGTATTAATAAAAGACGTGATGAATATTATGATGATCTTAAGCACTTGGAAGAACGTAAAGAGATCTTATTGGTCAACAAAGATAATCTTTTGAAAGTTGAGCAAGAAAAGTCTCAAAAATATGATGAGGCTGGTTTTATAGCTAAAGGTATAACTGATGATTTACTATCATCAGAAAATATGAAGGAATTTCGTAAGAATTTTAAAAAGCCTGACGACCCTGATAAAATTGATGATAATAGGATGAAATAGTATCACTAAAATTTTTTAAAAAAGAATAATTTTAATGATGACAGTGATAAAGGTTATATTAAGTAATGTTCTTATATATTTTCTTTTTCTAACTAAACAATTTGAAAAGTAAGGGCTTTTTAATAGCTCTGCTATCGTTGGATCATTTAAATTAATTTCACCTTGTGAGTTGCCTTGTTCCATATACTCATACTTAT
>JAUXBW010000092.1 GCA_030619185.1 Methyloprofundus sp. | reverse complement strand
TTCATGTCGGGCTCCTCTTTGCTCCGTTATTTCTCGAAGGTGTATTATCGCACCGTTGGAGAGAGAGGAGTCCATATCATCACCTTATTAAGGCGGGGGGACTGAACGGTTACACTCCAGGTCACCCAGGAAAAAGCATGAGGCCTGGTTTTCCCTTGTAAAATAGAACGTATATAGGGAAAAAAGGCGATTAAAGTCAGTAGAATCGCACAAGCACTCAGTAACTCTTTAAACATTAGGGTATGTAGAATGTCTATACTTATACTTCGCACCGTTTTATTCTAATATTTTAATTGCGCCGGGGTGTTTCACTAACATGGTAAAACCCTTTTTATATTTCTTAACCCAGCCCCTGACTTCTATTTTTTGTCCTTTTAATAATTCTAGTATATCAAAGTACTGTAAATATCTCTTTTTGATGCGTACCTCAAAATTACCGGTCATTTTTAAATAACTGTTTTTAGCGGTATTTTTAATCTGTATCACCTGCCCTGTAATACGTTGCCAGCCGCGCTTGTTTTTATTATTTAATTCGCTACCTGATTTTGAGGCATAGTCCAAAAACTGCCAGATCCCAAGCTGTTTCGCTTCTGCGGATTGTTCAGCTGCTAGTAATTCAGGTACATACTTTAGATTAGGCGGATAGATACTTGTCGTAGCTAAGCCTAACCGTACCAACTCAAGATTGATATGCTCCTCTTGCCCGGTAAAAATATGCGCTAAATAACGCTTATATTTATCCTGTTTTTGCTGATCAAATTCTAGCCTGACTCTGCGGGATAATAATTGCTCAGTGAGCCATTTTCGTGCAACATCCCCCCCCGTTTGTGCTGCTTGCCTGGAATGCTCTATTTCAGGCGTGTTAATACCTAATAAGCGTATTTTTCGACCATCATTTAATAAAAGAGTATCGCCGTCATAGACTTTTTGAACAATATAATAGCTAAAATCTTCAGTAAGTTTAAATTCTTTAGCGTCTGGATGTTTTTTATCCGAATAATGCTGTCGCCCTTGTGCATCCGTCCAATGATAAATATCGCCTGCAAAACTCAACTGAGCAAATAATAGTAACAGGCTTATCCTATAAATCATTGTATTTATCATTTGTGGTTTAAAAACATGATGCCCTATCGGGCAAAAAATCAAAAGCACTGATGTTCTATTCTCAAAAAAATAGACATTCCTTTTCTCACAGAGTTGATTATAATCCAGTTCTATCATGGAAACTATCCAACAAAGCCCCACCACTCTAAAGTTTATTTTTCAGGAAAACTGGAATGCTTTTCTTGCTGTTCATCCGTATCACTGCAAAAGCAATGCGGGAAGTCTTGATGACGAAGAAAGGATGGCAAGATGAAAACCTCCCTTCTAAAAAAACAATTGGAAATATAATGAACCGTTTGGACTATCGCCTACGCCGAGTACAAAAGGCCAAGCCGATCAAAAAAGTAAAAGAAACGGATGCTATTTTTAATAACCTTCACAAAGTAAATAAAAAGCCTGAAGAGAGTGAAGACTCATTGCGAATATCAATTGATACCAAAGCTAAAGTCGATTTATGTAACTCATCTCGTAGCGGGACATCACGCCGCAAAAAAGCAACACAGGCTGATAACCATGATATGGGGGATCAAGCTAGGCTGTCGAAATATACTACTCAAACTATAAATATTTATAACATTCAATATCTTGAAGAATATACGGTAATTAAACCTAAAATATTTTCCGCCATTAGACTTAACAAGCAAATGCATGCCTTTTTCGTCACTAATTTTGTAATTTTTTTCTTTGGGCTTAGCCCCTTTGACAGCTGTGTTTGTGAGGGTCATTGATGGTACCTATTTTCAGTAATTTGATGGTACCTGATGGTACTTTTTCAAATTTTTCAAGAAGTACCATCAAATATGTCTGGATGTCAACGTACAAGCTCGGACATTAGCGGACATAAAAAAAGCCCAACACCATGAATGGCGTGGGCTTTCTGTACTTTACCGGACTATGCCGGACTTTCTACTGGTGCCGATGGCCGGACTTGAACCGGCACGACTTGCGTCACCACCCCCTCAAGGTGGCGTGTCTACCAATTTCACCACATCGGCATTTTTATTATGGAGTTACAACACCTTCATCAATTACAACGCCTGGCACACCTTCTTCAGTAATAATAGTTTCTTCAACTATGATATCGGGTACATTGTCATCTACTCCAACTTCAGGCACTTCAGCTTCAATGACTACGGGATCATCCATGATTACCTGTTCGCCTTCTATCATTGGCACTTCTGCTTCCATTTGCTCTATAACAGGAATATCCATGATATCAGCATTGCTACCTGTGTTACCACTAAGAATAGCTAGACCTAAACTAGTTGAGAAAAACACAGCCGCAAGTACCGCTGTTGTTCTGGATAAAAATGAAGCAGAACCTTGCGCACCAAATACTGTACCTGACGAACCGCTACCAAAAGCGGCTCCCGCATCCGCACCCTTTCCGTGCTGAATCAATACTAATCCAATAACGGCTAAGCCGACTAATACATGCCCTATAATAATAACTTGATACATTTTATTTTTGAAATGAAGAGTAAATCTTTAAAAAGGAGTCCGCACTTAGGGAATCTCCACCCACTAGAGCGCCATCAATATCAGGCATTGCAAATAGAGCTTCTGCATTTTGCGGCTTAACACTACCACCATATAAAATCTGAATATTCTCGGCAATTTGCTGATTTTTCTCAGCTAGCAACTGACGAATATAGAGATGCACTTCTTGCGCCTGTTCAGCTGAAGCTGTCAAGCCTGTGCCAATTGCCCATACTGGTTCGTACGCAATCACAGCATGTTGGAAGTTCTCAATTCCAGCAAAATCAATAACCGCGTTAAGCTGCTTTGCAACCACATCAAACGTTGTGCCTTGCTCTCTTTCTTCCAGTAGTTCACCAATAGCAAGAACAGGGATAATGCCTGCATCAATTGTCTGCTGAAAACGCTGGGCGACCGTAGAATCAGTATCTGCATAGTTTGCTCTACGCTCCGAGTGGCCAACTATTGCATATTTACAATCAAAGTCTTTTAGCATGACCGCGGCTATTTCGCCTGTATAAGCCCCTTCCACATGCGTTGCAACATTTTGCGCACCACAGGAAATGGGGGTACCCGCTAAACGCTGACTCACTTCAGGTATATACAAAAACGGAGGACAAACGACAATATCCGCACCTTCTGAAGGCAACCCTTCAATAAGCCCATCAACAAGCTTTTGCGCACTTTGATGATTAATTTTCATCTTCCAGTTGCCAACAACAAGATTTCTACGCATCACAAACTCCAGAATTAAATAAACCGCTTATGATAGCTATTATGACCCAATATTTCAAGCTGTGATTGCATTCTTGACATCATCAACCAGGGAATATGCGTAATTTCTAACCTTCGCTTCATCCGAACCTTCAACCATTACCCTGATCAATGGCTCTGTTCCCGAAGCGCGCAATAAGACTCGCCCTTGATCCCCTAATGCTTTTTCTACCAATTTAACCGCTTTTTGAATAGCTGGATTGTCGTCAAGATTCACTTTTTTACTCACTTTAACATTAAGTAAAACCTGTGGATATTTACTCATTTCAGATTTAAGCTCATGCAGCGACTTCCCGCTTTTATGTATTTCAGCCAGTACCTGCAAGGCTGCGACTATGCCATCCCCTGTCGTCGTCCTATCCAGACAAATAATATGCCCAGAGCCCTCTCCACCCAAGATACTGTGATGCTGCTTCATTAACTCCATCACATAACGATCTCCGACATTAGCGCGAAGTAAATTAAGGTTTAATTTTTTTAGCGCGTGCTCCATACCTAAATTAGTCATCAAAGTACCCACAACAGGACCTTTTAACGTGGCAGCAGTTTTACTAGCCTTAGCGATAATAAAAATCAATTCATCACCGTCCACAACCTCTCCTTTGTGATCGACCATAATTAGGCGATCACCATCACCATCTAATGCAATCCCCAAATCAGCACGAAACTCAATCACAGCTTCCTGTAATCGCTCTGTATTGGTTGCACCACAATTTTCATTGATATTCAAACCATCCGGTTCAGTTGCTATTTTAATAACTTCCGCTCCAACCTCGCTAAATACATGAGGTGCAATATGATAAGTTGAACCATTAGCGCAGTCGACAACAATTCTAAGCCCATTAAAATCTATACTTGCCGGAATGCTCGCCTTACAAAACTCTATATACCGACCCGCTGCATCAGGAAGGCGCTTTGCTTTACCCAGCTTATCTGAAGCAACTGTGGTCATGGGCTGGTCTATATAATGCTCAATTTTATGTTCTAGCTCATCGGCTAATTTTGTACCTTCCGTAGAAAAAAACTTTATGCCATTATCATAGTACGGGTTATGCGAGGCACTAATAACGATCCCCGCCTGTGCGCGTAATGTTCTCGTTAAATAGGCTATCCCAGGAGTCGGCATAGGCCCTAACAAGCTTGTATTAACACCCGCAGCAGAAAGTCCGGCTTCCAAAGCAGATTCAAACATATATCCGGAAATTCGAGTGTCCTTGCCAACCAATACAAATCCCTGCCCTTCTTCGGCAAAGACTCTACCTGTCGCCCAACCTAGTTTTAGAAAAAAATCGGGCGTAATTGGCTGCTCACCGACTGTACCGCGAATACCATCAGTACCAAAATATTTTTTTTTCATAGTGCTATATCCTGTTTATCCATAACAAAAAAGGGAGAAGTATCTAACCTTCGCCCTTTTTATCTAATTTTGCTCGGCGGTATTAATATTGGGGGATTCTGCTTCCTTAATGTCTGTAGCACTTGTTACCTTAGTACCTTGATTAGGCGGCTCAATATCATCCCATCCCTGTGGATCCCTAACCGGACGACGTGCCATCAGATCTTCGATCTGATCTTTATCAATGGTTTCATACTTCATTAAGGCATCAGACATCGCATGTAAAACATCTTCATTATCTTTTAATATTTTTTCGGCACGTTCATAGTTTTTATCAATAATAGAACGTATCTCTTCATCAATGGTATGCGATGTCTCATCAGCAACACTTTTATGTTGCGTCACAGAGCGCCCTAAAAAGACTTCACCCTCTTCTTCGCTATATGCCAAAGGCCCTAAGCGCTGGGACAAGCCCCATTTGGTAACCATATTTCTTGCTAGCTCGGTGGCTCGCTCTATATCATTAGAAGCCCCGGTCGAAACCTGCTCCCAGCCAAAAATCTGTGCTTCTGCTATACGTCCACCATATAAACTGGAAATCATACTATCTAATTTTTGCTTACTGGCACTGTATTGATCTTTTTCTGGCAGGAACATAGTCACACCTAAAGCCCGACCTCGCGGCATGATACTGACTTTATAAACGGGGTCGTGTTCAGGCACTATTTTTCCGACAATAGCATGACCCGCTTCATGATAAGCAGTCATTTTTTTCTCTTTTTCATCCATGACCATAGAACGCCTCTCTGTCCCCATGATCAGTTTATCCTTTGCTTTTTCAAGGTCGACCATACTCACCAGACGCTTGTTCATGCGCGCTGCATATAAAGCTGCCTCATTAACCAGGTTTGCTAAATCAGCCCCCGAAAAGCCAGGTGTACCCTGTGCGATATATTTGAGTTTCACATCATCGGCCGCAGGAACCTTGCCCATATGCACAGCCAGAATTCTTTCCCGACCTTTTATGTCAGGCAAGCTGACAGTCACCTGTCGATCAAAACGCCCGGGGCGCAATAATGCAGCATCCAGTACATCGGGGCGGTTAGTTGCCGCAATAACAATCACACCTTCGTTACCTTCAAAACCATCCATTTCAACTAAAAGCTGATTCAGTGTTTGTTCGCGCTCATCATTACCGCCACCTAAGCCCGCACCACGTTGCCGACCTACGGCATCAATCTCATCAATAAAGATAATACAAGGCGCATGGCGTTTGGCTTGTTCAAACATATCTCTTACACGTGAAGCACCGACACCGACAAACATTTCCACAAAATCAGAACCTGAAATGGTAAAAAATGGAACCTTAGCCTCTCCTGCAATGGCTCTGGCAAGCAAGGTCTTACCTGTCCCTGGTGGTCCTACCATCAAAGCACCACGCGGTATCTTGCCACCTAGTTTTTGGTATTTTGCTGGATCTTTAAGGAAGTCTACCATTTCTTCAACTTCTTCTTTGGCTTCATCACAGCCGGCAACATCGGCAAAGTTCACTTTAATCTGATCTTCTTCAAGCATCCGCGCTTTGCTTTTACCAAAGCTCATGGGACCACCTTTACCTCCCATACCTCCTTGCATTTGACGCATAAAAAACACCCAGACACCAATCAGTAACAGCATGGGGAACCATGAGATAAATATTTGCATCAACATCGACTCATCCTGCGCGGCCTGAGCCTTAATTTCTACTCCATTTGCCAGTAGATCATCCACCAGGTGGGGATCATTAGGCGCATAGGAGGTAAATTTCTCCCCGCTCTGCAGCTGCCCCTTTATGCCGTTTTCGTCATCCAAAACAACATTTTGTACTTGCCCTGATTTTACCGCATCAATAAATTGAGAATAAGAAAGTGCTGCATTTTTCTGACTCCCCCGGGTACCAAAATTATTAAATACGGACATCAATACAACAGCAATGACAACCCATAAAAGTATATTTTTAAACATGTCGTTCAATTTTTTTTCGCCCCGACCAGAACAGTCCTTATCAAAGAATCATTTATTAAGTAATTATATCAGGAATATGCAACCTGACTTATACTTCGCACGGCCACCGATACGAAGTATACCCCGATGATTTCCCGGTGTAAAAACCCCAGAAAATCTAAAAATCATTAAGTTAATATAAGGGCTATTATCATTTTTTAAAGCCCTTTGCTAAAATATAAACTTCATTACTACGCGCCCTGGATGACTTTGGTTTTCTAATCAACACCTTATTAAAAGAGCGAGCCACTTGCTTTTTATACTCGTCAAAACCAGTACCTTGAAACACCTTGACCAAGAATGAGCCACCTTCGACTAAAATAGCCTCTGCTGTTTCTAGTGCTAATTCGCATAAATACATCGCACCAGGCTGGTCTATCGCTTTATTACCACTTAAATTGGGTGCCATATCGGATAAAACCACATCGATCGGAGCACCATTTAACACATTATTAAGCTGTTCATACACCTCATTTTCTCTGAAATCGCCCTGAATAAAGTCTACGCCCTCTATAGGATCTATATCCAGAATATCCAGCGCAATAACTTTTTGTTTTTTGCCCACGATCCCCCGCACATACTCGGACCAGCCACCGGGAGCCGCACCCAAATCAACAACGTTCATACCTGTTTGTACGAGTTTATCTTTTTCGATGATTTCAATCAGTTTAAAAGTAGCTCGCGATCGATACCCTAAAGCTTTTGCCTTTTTAACATATTCATCATTGAGATGTTCTTGCATCCATTGATTACTACTTTTACTACGCGCCATATACTGTGTTAATAGTGTAGAATTGCATTACATTTTTTACTGAAGGATAAAACAAAGTGAATTCTGAACAACTGAAACAAATGAAAACTCAGGCCCATGAGTTAAGACCCGTAATTATGATAGGCCAGGCAGGCTTGACGGAAGCAGTTCTGAAGGAAATTGAACTTGCGCTTGATACTCACGAACTGATTAAAATCAAAGTTCGCGCTGAAAGGGAACAGCGTAAGCAGATTCAACAACGAATATGTACAGAAACTACCGCTGAACTCATTCAGAGTATTGGCCAGATTATTGTTATTTACCGTAAAAAGCCCGAAGAAGCAAAGAAAAAACCGGCACCACATACCCGTAGACGAGATGGCACACGGTAAGGTCTTTACATCTAAGACAGCCGTAGCTTTTGCCCGCTTAGGAACGTGCACGGAATAACTTATACAACTCGCTGGTCTTTTTATCCGTCTTCTTCGTTGCAGAAATAGTTACGTAACCTGCTATGCGCCGTGTCTACGTCTTGGGGACAAATAAAAATCCTGCGCCAGGTGCTCAACTTATTCCCTACGCGTTCCTTATCTAACTATCTGGCATTGCGGGCTAAAGCCACGCCCTACAAGTAACAACACAGGGTGAGAGTATTAAATATATTGTATTGACAGAATCTCGTAATCCACTTCACCACCGGGTGTTTTAACGGTGACAACATCCTCTTCTTCCTTACCAATCAAAGCTCTGGCAATAGGCGAGCCCACAGAGATACGTCCCTGTTTAATATCGGCTTCATCCTGGCCAACAATCTGGTAAGTCACTTTTTTTTCAGACTCTAAATCTTCAATTTCTATCGTTGCGCCAAAAATAACCTTACCTTTGGCATCAATTTTCGTCACATCTATAATTTGCGCATTAGACAATTTTGCTTCAATTTCATTAATACGCCCTTCTG
>JAUXBW010000045.1 GCA_030619185.1 Methyloprofundus sp. | reverse complement strand
TCGGAGCCATTATCACCCTAAAAAGAGATCAGATCTATGCGGCCTACGATGTTCTTAATGGACGTTTAGCGATTGAAATTATGTTAGATCAACAACTAGGCGGCATTATGATCTGGGGACCTGGCGGTATGATGGGCTTAATTGGGACTGCGGTGGTTTTTTTCTTATGGACACGCAAGGAAAAAAAAGTACGTTATAGACAGTAAGGAGCGGGAATTCAATATCACCCACGACTTATTCACCCTGAACAAAGTAACTCGCACCAGTGACGTGGGGACTTACTACGAATAGTTGATTAGCATGTAAATTGACCAGGTGAGCGTGTTATTGGTGCAATGCGCTAAAAAAGAGGGCCAGATACTATTACTCTTTACACGCAAAATGCCAAAACAAATGCCTGCAATAAACAGAATGATGGCCTGTTCTGCTGAAAAATGAATAAGGGAAAATAAGGCTGCACTGCTTAGAATACCTATATATTGCTTATTTCTATAAACAAAAGCAGGTAATAACACTCCCCGAAATAACATTTCTTCCATTAATGGAGCGAGTAGACACACAGCCAGGGTGGTACTGACCAGGCCATCTGTATTTGCCTGCCCTAACAATGACACCGCCTGTTGCTGAATATCGTTATGCAAAACATACACGCTACTGATTGTGTCTAATAGAAATAAACTTAAGCCTGTCAGCAAAGCAATCATGCTATAGCGTACTGTGGGCTTAAAAAATTTCAGGTCATCACTCAGCTGAAAATGTAGCTTACCGCGCTGTTTATAATACATAAACAGCAAGATCAGGATGATAATCCCCCCATGAATCAATATTTCTAATGAAAAATCTAAATCAATGGCGTAATAATAAATGACACTGACTAAACCCAGCGTCCAGATAGTTGCCAGGACAAAGAGAAAAATCGCTTGTTTGAATGTGAAAGATTGCTGCACTATTAAACCTAGGTTAAAAGAACACAGTCAATAAACCGAGTATCGCAGCTACAATAAAAAGAAAAAATAGCCCGAGAAACGACAGGGCAGACAAAAACAAAAACGGGGGACTA
Organism: Methyloprofundus sp.; assembly: GCA_030619185.1. Classification (GTDB taxonomy): domain Bacteria; phylum Pseudomonadota; class Gammaproteobacteria; order Methylococcales; family Methylomonadaceae; genus Methyloprofundus. The sequence continues at coordinate 9,783 of JAUXBW010000045.1, read as the reverse complement.
ACCAGAGGGCCTATACTAAAATATTGGCCAATAATATCATCAGCAGAATTAAGTAAAGTGCGGATTTCAAATAGTTTTTTTGCCTGCCCGAAGAAATTCAGAGCCCCTTTTTTACTCGACCTGGCTAAATGCCAGCTTTGGGCAACTTCATCAGTCACGTCGTCGATAGTTTCTTCTGCAACCTTAGGAATATCTTTAAGGCTTTCCAGGGCATACCAGATACGTGAAAGAATAAAACTAGGTATTAATGTTAGCCCACTGATCACCAGACTTGAAATTAATGAGAGCTGATGTAGCTGGAAGCAGTAAATAAAAACCCATAAACTCAGTATGACAGAGATAAGTAAAACGAGTCTTAACCCATCGGCTAAATCATCGACTAAAGGCAATATTTTCTCAAATGCTTCCTTTAACTTACTCTCATTAACTGTTTTATTTTCCATTATTTTGATATTAGGTTCGATTATTTATTGTCTAATTTGAAATACTTTACCTTGATATTGCACAACAATACTATTCGGACGTATTTCTTGCAATTGCATCTCTTCACTTATTTTCTGCCCGGCCTGATACTTGCGCATCTTAACCATGATAAAGCGATCTTCTGGATGTGCTGTATAGACAAAAACGTTGGTCTTTATATCCGGTACTGAAAGTTGAAATTCATAAGCCATATCAGACAAATAAGGGGGATCATTTGCTTTGTTGCTCACAACAAGGCTGGGGTTGGGAGGGGCTACTTCTGGCTCCACACTATTTTTTTTGACCACGATGGCTGATGTCCGCTTGACTTTAACCGGTTTAGTTATTTGCTCAGCTGTTAAACTGACGGGGGACGGACTTTTTTCCTTTTCATTTTGCTTTTGATGATTAATTTGCTCAGAGATAGTGGCTTGAGGCACTATTTTTAATCTTGCGCCCTGAACTTGTACTATTTTTTCTGCGCTGATTTGAGCCTGTGTTTTACCCTGTTTTACAGCCATTACTGATATTTCTTGCTTAACTTGCAGAGGCTTTTTAAATTTTTCTACAACGGCTACGGGCAATACTACCCTGGCTTTTTCCTCTTGCCGGGTAAAGTGCCAGAAAAAGAAGGCAATCAATAGTAAGTTAATCAGAATTAAGATCAAAATCACTAACCATCCCGTTTTGTCTTTCTGCCCCCCTTCTTGTTTAAGCAGTATTTTACCTTCCAATGTTTCAGCATGGTTTGATAGCCTTTCCTGCTCTGATTTCCTAAGGGCATTTAAAATAAAAGACATCCGTTATTTGTTCCTTAGCTGCGGGTAATTATTCTGTGGGTCTTCATTTTGTAATTGAATAAAGGTTCTGAAGCCTACGACACCATCGACAGATAGTTTGTTCCGTTTTTGAAATTTGGTGACTTGTGCTTTTAATGCATCATCAAAAAAATCAGCTTGTGCTGGATCCGTTAGTTCACCAACATCACCTGGCAATTGTTTTCTAAGCCAAAAAACTGCTTTTGAAGTCCGCTGGGGATAAACAAATGTAATATGTTTAACAGGCGGCTGCCATAACAATAAAAAGTAACCATCCCAGCCTGCCAGTACCTGTGCCACAGGAAAACTCACCGCTTCATTTTCAAATTGAAATACCGGCTCACTACCGTTAAACCCGACCAGTAAAACATAAGTCTTTTCTGTCGCTGAGATAGAAAACTCCATTATGGCAGGTCTATTAAAAGCGATCAGCTTTTTCCAGTTTGATTGCTCCAGCAAACACTCAATTCCGAGCACTTTGAGTTGATCACAATTTAAATCATCGGGCATTTTATTGTCATTTATGCCAATTAGCCTAGGTAACGTACTTTCTAAAGAAGATTTTTTTTGTGTAATGGTGGATAAAAACCCCCCGAGGCTGGCTGAATCATCCGCATGAGCTTTTAATAGTTCGCTGGCTTTTTCCGGTCTGCCAGCGACAGCTAAGGTTTGGTTTTGTTGCCGAGACAGCAACGGTTTATTTTTCTGAGCAATTTCTTTGTCTAAGGAAAATAAATGATCAACACCTTTAATCGCCTGATTTTTATTGATAAAATAAGCAAAGACTAACAAAAAGACCAGCATGGCTATACTAAACCCCATTTTTTTACTCCGGAGCGTAAGGGGGAAATAAGCTGTATTGAAATTTTCTTTAGCTGCTTGAACGATGGTTTTGGCTGTGATCTGTTTTTGACTGGCGGCATAAGCACCCAATAATGCCCGGTCACAAATCACATTCACCAACCGAGGAATTCCTTTGGATAATTGGTAAACTTTTTTTACAGCGGCTCGGTTAAATATTATTGTTTGAGCACCACTGATTGCCAGACGGTGTGAAATATAGTCTTGTGTCTCTGGATAAGACAGTGGGGTTAAATGATAACGTGCGATAATTCGTTGATTTAGCTGCCGTAATTCAGGCTTGTCCAGTAGTTGTTTTAACTCAGGCTGACCCACTAAAATAATTTGTAATAATTTTGACTTACTCGTCTCCAGATTGGTTAACAATCGAATTTGTTCTAACACATCCAGGCTCAGGTTCTGTGCCTCATCAATCATCAGGATGGTTTTTCTATTCTCCGCATGAGCTGCGAGTAGATGTTTATTAATACCATCAATTAAATGCTTAATACTCTGTTTTTCTTCCTTATATTCAATTTGCAATTCATCACAAATCGTTGCCAATAATTCCAGAGTATTCAGCTTTGGATTTAGCACTAATGCTATATCCACGTTTTGGGGTAGTTGTTCTAGCAAACAATGACATAACATTGTTTTTCCCGTGCCCACCTCACCGGTTAATGCAACAAAGCCGCCTTCCTGCCTGATACCATACAATAAAAGTGCCAAGCCTTCCTGATGCTGCTCACTCATAAAAATGAAATGAGGATCTGGAGCTATAGAAAAAGGTGCGCTATTAAAATGAAAATATTGTTGGTACAAAAACAGTGTCCTTAACAAGTATCAATAAATATTAGCCAAAAACAGAAACCGCCGCAAAATATATTAAATATATCATCTTAGTTATCCTAAGATAATCTCTTGAGTGCGGATACTAGAATAGTGTAGCACCAGTTCGTACAACGTCATTCCTGCATGTTTTTAGCAGGAATCTTAATTTATTCCCGATAAAGGTTCGGGAATAGCGGTTATTTTGTTACCGAACTTTCTAGGCAATATTAATAGAATTTTAAAAAAAATATAGCTTTACCGCGAATTGTATAGGCTAAAGCCTGGTCAATTTATTGTCCTAATAAATTATTTTCATATAAATATTGTGCAAAAACATTAGCTACATCACTGCTTGGGTGAGCGGTATCTCCGGGAGACTCGTTAAGATTTATGTTATTTGCAACTGCGTTATTCATAGGCTCTAATAAATCATAATATACAATATCCAAGCTATCTAATGTTTCTTTTATCTTGCTTCTTGCCATCATGTCTTGCTGGCTCCATTCGGGATAGCTATCTAAATGGGGCAGCAGTATAACACTTAGACGTATATTTTTCTTAGCTAAAGTATTGTTTAAGTCCTGCAAACTATTTTTTATTTCGTCAACTATATGTTGATTGATTTTAGGTTGAAAGCTGGTGATAACTCTTATATAAAGACGATAAACAACTGAATTTTTATACAACCAGGGGGTCAAATCGTCTAAAGGCGTATTAGGCGCATAAACAACAAGCTTATTATCTTTATTAAAAAAAGCGATGGGCGTTGTGGTGTAGTCATTTTGATGAAAAGTCAATATAACATGGTCTGGTTCAATCGCTTGATTATACTTTTTATAAAAGGCCACTTCCTGTAATGTGTTAAAGGATTCAACACCAGCATTCCAGTATTCATATTTGTTATTGCCATAGTACTCTGCCAGCGCACGCATAATTTTCCCTCTCGCTGTGACAGAGTCACCGATAAAAAGCAATCGTGTTTTGCTGCCTTTATTGAAGGGGTATTCATTACGTAATGTACCATACTGACTATAGGTAGAGGCATTAAGTATGGGTCTAAAGCCAAACCCCTCTTCTAAAGTATAAGTTTTAGTTAAACTGGCATCACTTTCACGCATCCATTTAATTTCTGAATTAGCACCGAAAGTAGTATATGGCTTTGCTAGTTTGATTACGCTCTCGATAATAATCAGGGTGACGACAATACTACAAATTACAAGTAGCGTGTTAGAAATAAAACGTTTAATCATAAGTTTTGGGGCAAAGTAATAAAGGAGAACTTTTTAGCTAGGAGGCTGCCCGAGAATAGAAACCGTCGCGAGGCTTCTTAATGAATTCATAACAGGTTTTAACTCGTATCTACATCAAGCAATTTACAAGAATAATTTCTTTTTGTGCCGTATCCACCTGCCAGAGTTTTTCTATCGATGTTAAATAAACTAACTGTAGAACTCAGTATGAACTTAATAGTTATAATATTTGGAGTTGCTTCCAACGCCACTTTAGACTACACCTAATTCTTCACGACCACATAGTATCTTTCTGCTGGTAACCGTTCATTCCCCTATATAAATTATGCGGCCTATCTTTAGGGGTATAAAATACTTATAAATTCACCCCAACCCGTTTAGTCCCCCAGTTTCCAGGCTTTGCAGTAAAATGTCCTATACATTGAGTACCGCAGGCTATACACGCCCCAGATACAGTCAAATTCCAGTCAGATAACTGATACCAATCCCGGCCTATTAATAGCTGTCCACAAGCATGGCAATAGGTACTTTCAGCCGCCTTATCATGGACATTACCTACATAGGCATAATGCACGCCATTTTTTAAAGCAATCTCTCTTGCCATTAATAAAGTAGAGACCGGAGTTGAGGGCTTGTCCTGCATTTTCCAGTCGGGATGAAAAGCAGTAAAATGCATAGGCACATCAGTACCCAGATTCTCTACCACCCATTGGGTCATTTGCTCTAGCTCCGCTCTGGAGTCATTTTCGCCAGGAATGATTAAAGTGGTTAATTCCAGCCATACCGATGTTTCATGCTGTAAGTAAAGCAATGTATCAAGTACGGGTGCTAAATGTGATCCCGTGATTTTATGATAGAAACTCTCGGAAAAGGCTTTTAAATCGATATTGGCCGCATCCATCACTTGGTAAAATTCTGCCCTAGGTTCAGGGCAGACATAGCCTGCAGATACGGAGACCGATTTAATACCTAATTCCCGGCAGGCTAATGCTGTATCAATTGCATATTCGTGAAATATAACGGGGTCATTATAGGTGTAGGCTACGCTGATACAATTAAGTTCAACAGCCTTCTGGGCAATTTTTTCTGGACCCGCAACACTCATTAACGAATCCATTTCGCGTGACTTGCTAATATCCCAGTTTTGACAAAACTTACAGGCTAGATTACAGCCTGCGGTACCAAATGAAAATACCGATGAACCAGGATAGAAATGGTTGAGCGGTTTCTTTTCAATCGGGTCTATCGCAAACCCACTAGAACGACCATAGCTGGTTAAGACAACTTTCTGGTCCTGATTCTGGCGCACAAAACACAAGCCTCGCTGGCCTGTGTGTAATTTACAAAATCTTGGGCATAAATCACATTGTATACGCCCATCACCCAGCTCATGCCAGTAGCAGGTTGAGACAACTAGCTCTGTATTTTTTCTTGTATTCATAATATGTCTCACTAAACAACCTAGGGAGCCGGAAGTATTTAGCAATACCCAAAGGTCGAACTTTACCGTAATTTGTGCGTAATCTTCGCGGCTAAAGACCGCTCCTACAGGTAGAGTAATTGTCTACAGCTCTTCATTCGCTTACTATTTATTATTGAGAAGCTTGTAATTTAACACTAATTGGATTATATAGTTAATAAAACAGAGTTTCACAACGGGGAACAATATGCCAAACATTCGTCAACCCGCAGTTTCCGGCTCTTTTTATCCTGATAAGCCAGAGGATTTAAAGGCCATGATTAGCGGGTATTTACAACAGGTGGCTGTCAGCCCAACAGATAAAGTACCTAAGGCTATTATCGTACCACACGCTGGTTATATCTATTCAGGCGAAATAGCCGCAAGTGCCTATGCGCTACTACAGCCGAAATATAAGACTATTAAACATGTCGTTTTATTGGGCCCATCACATAAAGTTGGCTTTTCCGGGCTTGCTCTTTCTCATGCTGATGCGTTTAATACCCCATTAGGTGATATTGCATTGGATACACAGGCAATAGCGTCTTTAAGTCATTTTTCTTTTGTACACTATAGGGATCAGGCACACCTATTTGAACATAGCTTGGAAGTTCAATTACCATTTCTACAATTGATTTTAGACTCATTTCAGCTAATTCCGATCGTGGCGGGCGATTGCCCGGCTGAACAAATTGCACAGCTACTGGCATTGTTTTATGATCAAGATGATACTTTGATCGTTATTAGCTCAGATCTTAGTCATTTTCATGACTATGCAACTGCACAACGTTTAGATAAGGCAACCAGTGAGAAAATTGAACAGCTTGACTATCAACATTTAGGATATGACAGTGCTTGTGGACGAGTACCTGTAAGTGGCCTGCTCGCACTTGCCAAAACAAAAAACCTGCAGATTAAAACCATAGACCTTAAAAATTCAGGTGATACTGCGGGCGATAAAAACAGTGTAGTAGGATATGGTGCTTATGTTATCAACTAATACTCAACAACAACTCATACAAATAGCTAAAAATTCTATCGCCCACGGGTTGGAGTATGGGCGTGCGTTACCAATCAACAGCAAAGACTTTTCCTCCGAGTTACAAGCACTGCGAGCAACATTTGTAACTCTGGAAATTGAACAACAGCTGCGTGGCTGTATAGGTATGCTAGAGGCTGTGCGTCCATTAGTCATTGATATTGCAGAAAATTCCTTTGCTGCAGCCTTTAAAGACCCCCGCTTCCCACCGTTGTTGACTACTGAATTTTCACTGCTAGAAATACACCTGTCTCTTTTAAGCTCTGCGCAACCCATAAGCTTCTATTCAGAAGAAGATTTAGTCAAACAATTACGCCCAGGTATAGATGGTTTAATTATGCAAGAGGGTTTACGACGGGGGACTTTTTTGCCTTCTGTGTGGGAGTCAATAACTGATCCTGAAGAATTTTTACTACACCTTAAGTTAAAAACAGGATTGGCGAGTGATTATTGGTCTGATTCTCTGAGGGTTTCGCGCTACGAATGTGAATATATTTCTGCGCGTCACGAATAGGCAACAACTACTCCCCGCTAAGCGCAATAGACACTCTTTGCTTATTAATCGCTAAGCCTTTGCTATTGTCAATCATTGCCGATTGAGCTAGCTGGTGTAATTGCGTATCAGAAAATACCTGCGTTGCTCTAACAGGAATAGCCACCGCGCGTTTAAAATAAGTCACCGCTTCTTTCTGCTGACCTTGCATAGCCAGAAAGTCACCATAAAAATAATTGGCATCGATGGTATTAGGGTTAATCGCCAATGCTTTTTTTAGCATATCTCGTGCTTTATCATTATCACCATAGGCAATAGGCCAGCTAGGCACCCTATAATAAAGGGACCCTAATGCTACAAAAGCAGCACCTTCAGACGCATCTGGGTCTAATTCTATAGCACGCAATAAAAGGTCACGAGCTTGATGTATTGCACTTAACGCACTGATGGCATTAATATTATCTGCATTACTGGCAACAATAATTGCCTGCTGGATAATTAGCTCAGCTTTATCTGGATACTGCGCATTTAAAGTTTTAATATGCTCAAGTAAATGCTTATAAGCGGATTCTCGTTGCTCTTTTGCAATATTATAATGAATGTGCGCCCATTCTGATTCAATTTTTTGTACGGCAAGTTGTAAGGCATCAGCTTTAACAAAGACAGGCATTAAATTTAGCGCGAGCAAAAGTAGAATAACAATTTTCTGTTTCATACACTAAATATAGTTGTTTATTCTCCTTTTTGCAACATTTGTTGCAAAAAACACACAACTACCAGCGTGTATAAGGGTGTTTTGCTAATTGATTATTGTAGTAACGCACGTCTTCAGTAACCTCATCGCCCACCCAGTCTAACCTTTCAAATGGTTCATCAACATGCGATAGTTCAATTTCGGCAACTATCAAGCCTTGATTCTGGCCAGAAAACTCATCAATTTCCCAAGTATGTTGCTTAACTACAACAAGGTGCCGTGTTTTCTCCACTAAGGGCTTATGGCATAGAGTATTGAGTAATTCATGTGCATCTTTAGCCGGAATATCATATTCATATTCCTGGCGCTGAGCACCTATCGTAGCACTTTTAATATTTATCTTGGCGGTATCATCACTGACTCTAATTCTTACCGAGCTATGCTTATCACTATTCAAATAACCCTGGCGATAGTGTATAGACTTTGAGACTAAAGTACGCCAATTGTCATTTGCGAGTAAAAATTTTCGTTCTATTTCAATTGCCATAAGCTGTTATGCATATCCATTAGGGTTAGTGCTTTGCCAACGCCAGGTATCTGCAACCATATCATCTAGATTTTTTTCTGTTTGCCAGTTGAGTTCACGCAAGGCCAGGCCCGGATCTGCATAATTCTCTGCAATATCTCCGGCGCGACGCTCAACAATTTTATAATTAATTGATTTTCCCGTAATTCGCTTAAATGCACTAATCACTTCAAGTACACTATAACCTTTTCCTGCTCCCAGGTTGTACGCTTTACAACCAGAAATATTCTGTATGGCCTGTAATGCGTTTAAATGACCTTTTACCAGATCAACCACATGGATATAATCGCGCACGCCTGTTCCATCTATGGTGGGATAATCACCCCCAAATACTGATAACTGTTCCAATTTACCCACCGCCACCTGGGAAACATAAGGCACTAAATTATTGGGAATACCATTAGGGTCTTCACCAATCAAGCCACTTAAATGTGCGCCAATTGGATTAAAGTAGCGTAATAAGATAACTTTCCAGGGATCACTTGCATTAGATAATTTATCAGCGGTTGCCAGGTCCTTTAAAATATCCTCGACCATTGCCTTTGACTTGCCATAGGGGTTAGTTGCCCCATACACAGGCAAGTCTTCGGTATATTTAACCGTATCCGGCTCACCATAAACTGTTGCAGAGGAACTGAATATGATCCGTTTAACACCATACTGCTGCATCATCTCCGTTAATACTAACGTGCCATATACATTATTTTCATAATACCTTATCGGCTGGGCGCAGGATTCACCCACTGCCTTTAGGCCTGCAAAATGTAGCACAGCATAAATATCGTGAGTGCTAAAAATGTCGTTTAATGCCTGTTTATCGCGTATATCGGCTTCAACGAAATGCAATGCTTTACCGGTTATTTTTTCAACCCGCGCTAATGACTCAGGCTTGCTATTAGATAAATTGTCAACGACGATAACATCATAACCCACCTGTAATAATTCAACACAGGCATGGCTGCCGATATATCCAGCACCACCTGTGACTAAAATTTTCTCAGCACTCATAGAAACTCATCCTTTGTATATCCATACTTCTCAATGTAATTGCGGGCTAAAGCAGTGCCCTACATTATTTCTGTTTTAAGACTCAAGCAAATAGCTCAGCATCTTTCAATAATAAACCTTGCTGGTCTTTCCCCGAAAGCTGAGGCTCTCCATCAAAATGCCAGTCAATCCCAATTGTCGGGTCATCCCAGGCAATGCAGCGCTCAAATTCTGGCGCGTAATAATTAGTGGTTTTATACAAAAAATCTGCACTTTCACTTAAGACCACAAAGCCATGGGCAAACCCTGCTGGCACCCAAAACT
>JAUXBW010000025.1 GCA_030619185.1 Methyloprofundus sp. | reverse complement strand
TCACATTGACGATTTGCTGTAGAGGAACAAGTATTTGCTCTCTATTAATTATAAATTTCATAAAAGAATATATTATTTTATTATTACTATTAGGCAGACTTTAATCTGTTGAAAAGTCGATTTATAATCATAAAATCAGTATTTTACCTTGTTTCTAACTTTGTGCCTAAGTTTGAAGAATGCTGTAGTTAAAGTGTGGCTAAATGGGGGCTTAAAAATTAAACACAGAATGCACACAAGTGACTCAGATATTAAAACACATGATTATGCACAGAAGGGTAGGCAGTTTTTTTTGCCCACCATTGACCGCCTGTCATTCAACAGCATCGTGATAAATTGGATGGTTTATTTTTACTACTTCCCTAAAGCCTGCTTTACAGTACTATCTATCAACAAAGCCCAATAATTTTTTATTTATAATCATTTCAGCAATCGATTCCGGTACTTTATCTTCCCAATCTCCACGTCCTTTTTTAATATCGGCAAGCACTTCATTTGGATTGATATGCAGAACGCTTTCATCAACATTTTCCAGACCAACCAAATAATTATTTTCCAGAACATACTTATAAAGATGCTGCAGCTTTTTTGGAGCCTGAAAATTATAAACAGTGATTAATTCATCCTGCTCCGGGTTTTTAAAGGGATAAATATACAAGTGAGTGTTATCTGGAAACAGTTTGGCAAAAGCTTCTAAAATGCCTCCTTCTAAGCCATGATAGTATTCTTCATTAAAAATGAGTTCCAGGTTGGAAATACCCAAAATCATGCCAATCTGTAGTTGAGTATAACGACGAAAATAAGCGCGTAAACGGAAATAGCGCAAATAATTGGAAATCATGACCGTATAGCCTTGCGTATTAAGCATATCAACTCGTGCTAAAAAATCCGCATCATTAATTTCATCACCGACTGTTAAACTCGCCATGGTAATTTCAGCCAGGACTAAGGTTCTATCAGCATTAATATTTTCCATTTCATTAAAGTGCTGCTGACCGCACTTGGTCATATCCAGTTGCACTTTGGTTAAGGGGGTAAAGTTACCGCGTATGACCAAAATATTCTTTTTATATAAAAGTTCACTGGGCACCTGTACTTCCCCCCCTGGGCCAAACATAATGGCATGGGTAAGGTTCTGATGAACCAGGTGTAGATTCATCAGTCTATTTTCAGTTTCTTCAAAATAAGGCCCTGAAAAGTCAATCATATCTATTTCTATACGACAGTCTTCAAGATCATCGACCAGAGCTTCAATAATCTTTTTCGGTTGGGTAAAATAATTAAAAGCCGCATGAATTAAATTAACCCCCAGTACTCCTAAAGCTTCTTGCTGCGCACTGCCATCATTATCTAACATGCGTACATGTAAAATAATATTACTGGGTGCTGCTTTCGGGTAAAGCTGGGCTCGAATTCCTATCCAGCCGTGACACTCATTTTTTTGTAAATAACTTTTAGCTGTGACGGTTGCCGCATAAGAAAAGAAAGTTGTATTTTTGGGGCGTGTAGGTGTCAGTAAGTCGGTGACAGCCGCATATTCTTTATCCAGCATTTTTATTAATCGATTACGCGTCACATATCTTCGGGTCTCTTCAGCACCATAAATATCATCACTCACCTGCATATCATAAGCTGACATGGTTTTAGCTATGGTACCTGCAGCGCCACCTGCACGGAAAAAGTTTCTGGCTACTTCCTGCCCCGCTCCAATTTCAACAATTGTTCCATATTTACAATTATCAAGATTGATTTCTAAAGCTTTGTGTAGAGTGTTATGTTTTTTTTCTCGATCAGACATATTAAGTAAAACCTTGTGAAAATTATTAGTTGCAGAAGTTCTGTGTATAGAATAGCATCGTTATTAGTAATAATTAAGAATATCTTTATATAAAACTTATTACTATTATTAGCTAACTGATATCTTGTGGATAAGCTGATTTTTAAGCTAAAAATCAGGTTGTTAATTAATCAATAAGTTTGTTAAAAAGTTTTGCTTTATTTGTTAGCAAGCTGTATTTAAAATGAAAGTGGATATTTGCATACAAAATATCAACATCTTTGACTCAGCATAACGAACAGACTTATCCACAGGCCTTGATCTATAAAATAGCTAGTAAGTAGGGTGCAATATGATTGGCTATGATGGCTTGTGCTTTTGCATTGGGGTGTAGACCATCACTTTGCATTTGTGATTTATCTAAAGCAACATCCTTGAGTATAAAAGGCACAACAGGTATTTCATGTTTTTCAGCTACTTTTTGAAAACTGTTATAAAACATATCGGTATAGCGTTTACCATAATTACTGGGAATACGCATGCTCAGCAATAACACCTGAGCACCTGATTCTTTGGCTTGCTTAACAATTTTGGATAAATTTTTCTGCATGTTTTTCAATGACATACCTCGTAAACCATCATTTGCCCCCAATTCTAGCAGCAAGACTACTGGTTGATATTGTTGGAGTAGTTTAGGTAAACGCGCCAACCCGCCTGCGGTAGTATCGCCACTAATACTCGCGTTGATCATTGTATAATCAGGGTGGCTGGCCTTTAATTTTTGTTCTAGTAAAGCCACCCAGCCATGTTGGATTTCAATTCCATAGCTGGCACTGATACTATCGCCCAGGACAATAATGGACTTTGCCTGTGTCAGAGTAGAAAAAAATCCTGAAAAAAATATCACAACCCCGACTAACAAAAATTTAAGCATAATGAACTCCCAAATAGATAAAAACCACGCAAGCATCATAACAGTAAATAACTTGTGTAAAACAGTCAGTAGCCATAATGGACCTTTAACTATTTTGTCATCAGTTAACCTGAAAATAAAGTCGGCCGAGAGTGTCGCGATTATGGGTGCATCAGGTTCGGGAAAATCGACCTTACTAAGCTTATTGGCCGGACTGGATGTTGCCAGTTCAGGATCTATAGAAGTATTAGGACTATGCATCAATGAATTAGATGAAGATGGACGTGCGGCCATGCGTAGTCAGAATATTGGCTTTGTGTTTCAATCCTTTCAGTTATTACCCAATTTGAATGCGCTGGAAAATGTCATGTTACCACTGGAATTAGTCGGTGATAAAAAGGCAAAACAACTGGCCAGTGATTTACTGGATCGGGTTGGCTTAAGCCAGCGCTTAACGCATATTCCTAGTCAATTATCAGGCGGGGAGCAACAGCGTGTTGCACTCGCACGCGCCTTTGTGACTCGGCCGAAAATTTTATTTGCTGATGAGCCGACCGGCAACCTGGATAGTACAACGGGCGACACGGTTATTAATTTGCTGTTTGAATTAAACAAAGAAAATCAAACGACTCTGGTTTTAGTGACACATGATCAGCGCCTGGCACAGCACTGTGAACGCACTATTGAATTAAAAGCCGGGTGTATCGTATGAGTCATTTGCGTTTGGCTCTACGTTTTCTACGTAGAGATAGTCGATCGGGAGAACTAACTTTATTAATGCTGGCCTTGATTCTTGCAGTAACTAGTTCAACAGCGATTAGCTTATTTGCCAATCGAATGAATCGGACCATGAATTATCAGGCCGCTGAATTTCTTGCAGCCGATTTGGTATTGAGTAGTCCGGATCTTATTGCCAATACTGTGATACAAAAAGCTAATAATCTGGGTTTAAAGCAATCGCAGGCAACCGAGTTTTCCAGTGTATTAATGGAAAATGATGAATTTTTATTAGCAGGAGTTAAAGCGGTGAGTGCCCTTTATCCTTTGTATGGCTATTTAAAAATAAGGCAGGAGAACTATGCCGAGGAGCAAACTGTTTATCATGGTCCTGATAAAGGTGAAGCCTGGGTAGAGGCACGAATTTTATCTGCCTTAAAATTAAAACTAGGTGATCAACTCAGAGTGGGAGAGCATGCTTTATTAATTAGTCAGATCATTAGTTATGAGCCGGATAAGCGCGGTGACTTGTATAGTTTATCACCCCGGGTAATGATTAACGCCGGAGACTTGGCGGCAACCCGGATATTGCAACCCGGTAGTCATGTACATCGCTTCTTTCAATTTGCCGGAGATGAAACCAGTATCTTGAACTTTAAGCACTGGTTAACACCTCAGTTAAATGCATCGCAACGTATCATGGATGTTTATGAAGATCGGCCAAAACTGGGTTCAGCGTTACAAAAAGCAGAACGCTATTTAGGCCTGTCCAGTATTGTGGTTATTTTAATTTCGGGTGTCGCGATTGCCATGGCTGCCCGGCGCTATAGTGAACGTCATTTTAATAGTACGGCGATAATGCGCTGTCTTGGGTATAAACAAAATCAAGTGTTGCAATTATTTCTATGGCAATTTTTATTGATTGGATTGTGTGCCAGTAGTATAGGTTGCGTACTGGGCTGGATCAGCCAGGAATTTTTATTATATACCCTGCGCGAATTACTGCCTGCTAAAGTAGCCGCTCCTAGTGTACTGGCTGTTTTATTTGGCATGATTATGGGTATCGTGGTGTTATTTGGTTTTGCCTTGCCGCCATTATTGCGCTTAAAACGAGTATCGCCACTGCGCATATTGCGTCGTGACCTGGTGCCATTACCGAGTAGCGCATGGCTAGTTTATGGCTTGGCATTTAGTTTATTATTCGTTTTAATCACGCAATACACGGGAGACCTGAAACTGACGCTGAGCATTATCGGTGCCTGTACAATGGCTTTATTAATTATGGCAGGGCTGGTCTATTTACTATTAAGTGCGAGCCGTTTTTTATTAGCGCATGTGAACTTAAGCTGGCGATTCGGTTTACAGGGTTTATCTAAAAACAGGCAATCGAATATAGTACAGATTTTGGCGTTTAGCATTACCTTGCTGGCTATCATACTCAGTTATACAGTGCGTTCGGATTTAATTAATGACTGGCAAAAGCAATTACCAGACCAGGCTCCTAACCATTTTGCTTTGAATGTTTTTGCCGATCAGAAAGAGACTCTGGATCAGGAGTTAAATCAACAAGGGGTAAAAATTAGTCAGTTTTATCCGGTGGTTCGAGGTCGCCTGATTGAAATAAATAGCATACCGGTACAGCAGATAGTCACCAAAGAATCTCAGGGTGAACGTGCGATCCATCGCGATCTTAGTTTAACCTGGTCTAAAACTGCCCCTAAGGATAATAAAATTATTGCGGGGCAGTGGCAGTCTGAGCGTCAACCGGGTCTGGTTTCAATAGAGAAAAAGCTGGCAGAAAGTCTTAAAGTCACGGTAGGAGATAAGCTAACATTTACTATAGGCAGTCAACAGATCAGTGCGCAGGTTGATAATATTCGACATGTCGATTGGGATACCATGAAGCCAAATTTCTATATGATGTTTTCGCCGGGCAGTATTGATCAGTTTGCGCATACCTACATCACTAGTTTTTATTTACCGGATGATAAAAAAGATTTATTGAATCGATTACTTAAGAATTATCCTGCCATGACTGTGTTAGATGTGGATTTATTATTACAACAGATAAAGCGCATCCTGACCCAACTGACCGCTGCGATTAATTATTTATTATATTTTGCTTTAGGCGCAGGGTTTTTAGTGTTGTTCGCGGCGGTACAAACAACACTGGATAGCCGAATTTATAGCGGTGTCTTAATGCGCACTTTAGGTGCTAAACGGAGTTTTTTACAAAAAATACAATGGATCGAGTTTAGTGCTTTGGGGTTTATGGCAGGCATATTAGCGATATTAATGGCACAGCTGGTTATTTATGCTTTATATCACTGGGTACTGAAAATGGACTTTACTGTTAATCTGGTTTTATGTTTGGCTTTCCCAATAGTTTCAGCCTTTTTTATCGGCCTGGCGGGTTTCTGGGGAACCCGATCCGTGGTTAAACAATCGCCTATGCAAGTGTTAAGAGAGTTGTAGCAAAAGGAAAGTGACTTTATATCGGATGTGCTGAGGCATGAAGCGCATCAATAACAAGCGGTGCTCTTGATGCCTCAGTACATCCTATGGAGTTAATACGAAAAAGAAAATGTAATGATTGATAAACGGGTAGAATGCCCTTATCTTAAATAAAGTTATACCCGAATGTCCGTAGCTTCGAATATATTCGAAGCTCTTGTTTATAGTACGGAATTTCGAATCCATAGGAATATTAGAGATTACTTAAATAATGAAAACAAAGAAAATAGGATTTATCGGTGGCGGCAATATGGCCAATAGCTTAATCAGCGGCTTAATTGCCAGTGGTCACTCCGCGCAACAAATCTGGGTTTCCGATCCGGATCAGGATAAGTTATCTACTTTGGCGACGAGTATGCGTATTAATACTTCGGCAACAAATAATGCATTGATTTCCGAGGTTGATGTAGTGGTCTTAGCGGTTAAACCTCAAGCAATGGCGGCAGTGATTCAGGAATCTCTCGCCAGCTTTAAGAACAGCAATGCTCTTATTGTTTCAATTGCAGCCGGCATTAATCAAGCAAGTTTAAGTAAATGGTTAGGTGCAGACAAAGCGATTGTGCGCTGTATGCCTAATACGCCAGCCCTGGTACAAACCGGTGCCACTGGCTTGCATGCAAATAATAATGTCAGCACAGAGCAGCGTGATCTGGCGGAAAATATTATGCGTTCAGTAGGTATTTCTGTCTGGGTAGAAAAAGAAAGCGAGCTAGATGCTGTGACTGCCGTTTCAGGCAGTGGTCCAGCGTATTTCTTTTTACTGATGGAAGCGATGGAAAAATCAGCTCTAGAATTGGGTTTATCGCAGCATACTGCTCAATTGCTTATTGAGCAGACAGCTTTGGGTGCTGCAAGAATTGCACTAGAATCAACCGAGTCACCCGGAGAATTGAGGCATCGGGTGACTTCACCGGGTGGTACGACAGAGCAAGCGATAAAAACATTTACCCAAGGGGGATTTTCAGAATTGGTAAAAAAAGCCTTACAGGCAGCGAATGATCGATCCATCTCACTTTCTAAAGAATTGGGAGCAGGCTAATGGGATCTACGTATATAAGTGATCCAATCATTTTTTTATTGGATACTGTTTTTTCTTTTTATATTTTAGCGGTAGTTA
This sequence comes from Methyloprofundus sp., assembly GCA_030619185.1. Taxonomy (GTDB): domain Bacteria; phylum Pseudomonadota; class Gammaproteobacteria; order Methylococcales; family Methylomonadaceae; genus Methyloprofundus. The sequence continues at coordinate 5,493 of JAUXBW010000025.1, read as the reverse complement.
TACGTTTTCTTTTACAGTGGGTTGGGGGGGATTTTTATAATCCGATCTCTCAATTTTTGGTAAAAATAACGCATCCGCCTTTACGTTTTTTACGCCGTTATATTCCTGCTGTTGGGAGAATAGATACCTCTTCAATTGTTTTTATAATTGGCTTACAGATGTTTTCTGACTTAATAACGCTAACATTAAAAGGTATCCCGTTTAGTTTTGCGGCACTGATCCTATTATCCATTAGCCAGCTAATTTCATTATTGATCAATGTGTTTGTTTTTGCAGTGTTTGCACGGGCACTGTTGAGCTGGGTTAATCCCGGTACTTTTAATGCTGCTTCAAATTTACTTTATAGTATCACTGAGCCATTATTAGCTGCTTGCAGACGTATGATTCCTAATATAGGTGGAATCGATTTATCACCGCTTATTGTTTTGATAGGTCTTCAGCTTGCTAAAATGCTGATTATTCCACCTCTTCAGGAGTTGATCAGGCTGGTTGGATAGTACTTATACTTCGCGCGGCCACGGATGCGGATTTCTAACGGCTGAGTTTTTGCCGATAGCTGTGTTGCTGAAACAGTTGCGTAGCCTGCTATGCGTCGTCTGTTTCAGCGCCTTGCTCTCGACAAAAGGCAGCGCGCGTTATAAATTCCGCATCCGTGGCCGCGCGAAGTATAGTTCTAGGCCTGCAGCACCCCCGCCGACAATAAGGATTCTGTACATGGGGCTTGCTGTACTCATGTTGAACGTTCCTGTACCGTATGATTTAGTGCAGACACTATACCTTATTTAATAGTATTAATGGGAAAAGATATTTTATGCTAAATTCCGCAAATAATGCCATAATGACAGCACTTTCATTCCACTTTCTTCAGGATAGCGTCTTATGCTTCGTTACCTTTTATTTTGTGTGCTCGTGTTTTCCAATTCAGTCTATGCCGAAGAAGAGATGCCGGAAATTTCCAATTCTCCTGATGTACCTGAAATGCCATTACCTGTCCAGGATGGTGAGCCGATGGAGGCGGATATTACGATTACTCGCCGAGGCGAGAAAACCATTCATGAATACCGTGTTAATGGGGTCATCTACAAAATTAAAGTTATCCCCGATATTGGCCCCGCTTATTATTATATCGATCCAGATGGTGATGGCGAAATGGAAGAGGTTAGTGAAAGTGATCTGGATAGCTTAGTAAAAATTAATCAATGGACAATTTTTAGCTGGTAAGTTTTGTCCGTTTATACTTCCCTTAGTCATACTCAAATTGAGTCCTTTATCCGTACTTACAATCTTTCGCCGCTTATTTCTTATGCGGGAATTAGTGCGGGCATAGAAAATACCAATTACTTATTAAATACCGCGCAAGGTGAGTATATATTAACCTTGTATGAGCATCTTAAAGCAAATGAGTTAGCCATTTATCTGGGATTGCTGGGTAAATTAGAACAATATGAAAGCTATTACCCCAGCCCGCTTAGAGATTCACAACACAGATATTTACAGCAATTAGCCGGAAAACCAGCGGCTGTCTTTCCCTGCTTATCTGGCGTATCAATTTTACAAGCGACGGTTAACCAGTGTCAGTCCATTGCAAGTGCCTTGGCACGGTTGCACTTAAGCAGCCCAGCTCTAGAGTTTAGCAAGCAAAATCCACGCAATATGGAATGGATGCAGGCAACTGCACAGCAAGTGGGTACTTATTTGACGAGGCAGGACCTTATTCTCTTGGATAATGAACTTAACTATCAAATACAGCATGAGACACAGCATTTAACACAAGGCATCATCCACGCTGATTTGTTTAAAGATAATGTCTTGTTTGTGGGGGACTGCTTAACGGGGATGTTAGACTTTTATGCTGCCTGTAATGATTGTTATTTACTGGATATCGCGATAACATTGAATGACTGGTGTGTGGATGAATGCGGTGTATTCGACCGTCAGCAACAAGGTGTTTTTATGCAGGCATATCAACAAGTGCGAGTTATACCACCAGAAGAGGAGAAGTCTCTTCCTGTTTTATTACGCAGAGCGTGTTTACGTTTTTGGTTATCGCGTATAGAACATAAGCTTAACCCGAGAGTTGGTGAGATCACGCAGGAAAAACCTCCGGAACAATTTAAAAACATATTACTGCAACATCGACAGTTTTATGCCCAATAATCCCACTTATGGATACTAACAGCATGTTACAATTCATAAGCTGAATTGAATAATAACTATAATGAGGAGAGGTTGATGATGAAATTAACACAAGCTTTATTGGTGGGTGCTGTGCTTTTATTTTCGGTAACGGTTAATGCTGAAGAAATTAAACTCGAAGACAATACTCTGATTCTGGGGAAATGGAATTTATATGCCGAAGCGATAGCACTACACAAAGAAAAGGTGGAGCTTTTTTCTGTTTGGGAATTTAGAAAAGATGGTGTCATACATACCCGTTCTGAAGACCGCTTTGGGCGTACAAAAACGTTAAAAATTGATTTAAATTATGCAGTGGAAGACGGGGTTATCAAGAAGCAAAAAACGCCAGGTCGCTCAAAAATGGAAGACTGTAAAGTGATTAAGTTAGAGGATGGCGAAATGACCTTAAAATGTACTTTTGTTTATTTGTTTTTGAGAAGATAATAACGGGTAGGAGCGGTATTTAGCCGCGAGTGGTCGCTCTTTATCGCGGCTAAAGACCGCTCCTACAAGCGCATTCAACTGTTAATCAGGCCAATAATTCTCACTTATGAATTCTTTCAGGGCGCGGCCTTTTGCCCAGTTTTCCAATTCCAGCATCGGTCTGGGATAAAACTCTTTTACATGGCCCAGGCATAGGATAGCAATGGGCTGACTACCTGCTGGCATTTTCAATAGTATGGCTAATTTTTCTGGATCAAATAAAGACACCCAGCCCATGCCTAGTCCCTCGGCACGAGCTGTCAGCCAAAGGTTTTGTATCGCGCAAGCTGCCGAGGCTATATCCATTTCCGGTAAAGTGCGCCGCCCAAAGATATGCTGTTCACGCTTATCAGGTAGAGCGACAACTAATAATTCGGCACACTCCAGAATACCTTCAACCTTAAGTTTCATAAAGTCACCCTGACGCTCTCCCAATGCTTTTGCAGTGAGTTGACGCTCAGTTTCAACCTGCTGATGTATGGCATGGCGTAATGCTGAGTCAGTTACCCTAATAAAGCGCCAGGGTTGCATTAAGCCCACGCTGCCGGCTTGATGGGCGGCTTGTAGTAATTTTTCTAAAGTTGCCAGAGGGACGGGTTTATCGATAAAATGACGCATATCACGACGCTCGGCAATGGCACGATAAACGCCTGATATTTGCTGATCAGTAAATTTATGGTTATCCATTGGAAAGAGCCAGGGTGATTAAAACGCTGGTTTCTATTATTTCTACGCTGGCACCATAGACATCGCCAGTAACACCTCGGAGTCGCTGTATCGCCAGGTATCTAATAAATATAATCAGCAAGAATACCGCAAGCAAAGTGTAAATGTTTGTAAGCCATAAGCAAAGTAGCGCAGAGAAGAAAGTAATCAGTTTTGCCGATTTTTGGGGGAGGTAATGTTGCATAGTGCTACCTAGTCCATTCTCTCTGACATAGGGCGTGCTTAGCATCAGTAGTAAGATGCTTAAACGGCCTAAGCAAGGAGCCACCAAAAGCGGTATTAGTATTTGCTGTTGCTGCAACAGGCTTTGAAGTGCTGTCCACTTTAACAGCAACAGCAGTATTAGAATAATCACTGCAACCGGCCCGGCAGCAGGGTCTTGCATAATCGCCAGGCTACGTTGTTTATCACCTAGACCTCCCGCCCAGGCATCGCTGCAATCAGCCAGGCCATCTAAATGTAAACCACCGGTTAAAAGTACCCAGACGGTTAAAATAATTGCCGCATTTAATGTTAAGGTGTGTGCTGGTAACAGACCATTAAGCAAAATCAGAATAGCTCCGATTGCCAAACCTACCAATGGATAAAAGAGTACAGATTGAGCAACACGTTGCTCGGAAATCGGGATATTAAAATTTAAAGGGAGACGTGTTAGAAATTGTAAAGCAAGCGTAAAAGAAGCAAGCATGATGATAATATAGGGATATTTACGCTGAAGAGGTTTTATTTTAAAGGGCGGCCCTGCTTATCTTTGTGTAAGTGACCTGTAGAGAGTAACACACCGTCAATAATTGGCCAGAGTATGCCCGCACCAGCAGTGAGCACAGAAACGATTATTTGAAAGATTGCTATTTTTTTATAGCCCAGATACCAGCGGTGCCCTCCAAATAGGCCTGTTAGCGGAAAGAAGGCCAGTATCATAGCCGTTTTACGTGATTTAACGGCTTCTTGGTGCTCTAAGTAGCTGCCAATCAGAGTGACCATGCTAGCTGTTTCGCCTTCACCTTCAAATAATACATCAGAGTCAATGATGGGCTGTACATGTTCACTCCAGTCATCTATATGAAATTCGTAATACTGCTCTTCGCTTTTGATGACACCTGTTTGAGTGTCTGCATCGTAACTTTTGATTTTTCCAATCATTGTAAGTAAAACCTCTTATCATAATATGTCGTGATTTTACTATACTTAAACTATTGAGGCGGAATTTATTCCGTTTCGATGCTTGGCGTGGGAATTTATATACGAAAGCTCCGCACTCTATGATGCAGAAGATCAATCAGTGGATTCTCGCGCGGGGTAGGGAGAGAATCAAATGGGCTGTTTGTTTGGCAGGGGTAAACCCTTTGGGCGCTGAATTAGATAGCTACCTTGCAAAAATGACCATTGTGGATCAAGTTGAAGATAGGCCAGGGTAGCCGTGGGCAAGAGTTTTCCATCATTTGGCATGGGCAAATCTGGGGCTAAATAGCTTAGTAGAGATTCGAAACCTGGGTTATGACCCACTAATAAAAGGCGTTGGACTGAGTCTGGAGTATGTAACAAAAGCTGCTGCAAATCAGACATACTAGCCTCATAAATAGTGTCTTCTATCTGAATAGAATGCACCGATAGCCCCAAGGCTGAGCATACTATTTCTGCTGTTGTCAGTGCACGTATTGCAGGAGAGCAAATAATTAAATCAGGGGTTAGATTTTGCCTGGTTAGCCACTCGCCGATTTGTTGCGCAGCACGTTTTCCGCGTTTATTTAATGGCCGATTAAAATCAGTTGTATCTGTATGCCAATCTGATTTTCCATGGCGTAATAATAGTAGTTCTTTATTTATAGGCATATTGTATTCTGTATAACGCTAGCATGCGCAAGGGGGGAGTCATTTTCTACAATGCAGAAGACGAGCATATACACAAGCTAGTTGCCGAAGTGTGTCGTGCACGTTTGTAAGGCAACTCGCAATAAATAACCCACCCACCTTGCTGGTCTTTTTGTTCGCCTTCTGCGTTGTAGAAATAGTTTCGTAGCCAGCTATGCGCCTATTTCTACGCCTTGAAGACTAACAAAAATCCTGCGCAATATGGGTGGGTTATTTATTGCACGTTACCTTATG
>JAUXBW010000009.1 GCA_030619185.1 Methyloprofundus sp. | reverse complement strand
GTTATTACTGGATTTCATTAAAAGCACTCAGGCCGAGAAGTTCTCGGAACTGGAACAGAATTATGGATCTGATGCTGAACAAGAAATTATCAAAGCCCTGAAAAATGAACTAAAGCATAAATCTTCCTGATTACCCATAATTCTCAGCCATGCTCAGAAGCCTGCCAGGCATCGGTGGGGTTCGCAACGCGACATACATAAATCGAGGTAGCATATCCTCTAACTGAAACCGTCGATTAAATCGGTAGCAAAATTCAGCGAGATAGCGAGGCAAATGCTTAGGGTTTATAGCATGGTAGGTTCCTGTCATTGCATTTTTAACATTGCCTATCATCTTATTAACCCAGGTGAATTCTTCTTTAGTGACGCTTTGTGGACCGCCACCGGTTACAATACAGATATGTTCACACCCGACCTCCTTTACGGCCGAAAAACACGCCAATCCATCTGATGGTGGGCAAATCATGATAATTAATGGGACTAGAGGCAACATAAATGATGTTTTAGCTGTAACAGTTTGTTTTATTTAAACTTGTAAATTTTCACCCATCAAATAACGTGATGATGTTCAAGTTAATTGCAAGGTAATTATGCAATAGGCAGGATTCAGAGTAGTATTATCTTTATCGTTAATCTCAAGATTCCAGCTCTTTGCTAGAAAAAATGAGTATCTGGACTATACTTACTATTTCTATAACCTTGTGAGGATATAAAAATGAGAAAGTTGTTTATAGTATTACTGTTTTTATCTTTTAACGTATTTGCCGAACCGGTCAACATTAATAAGGCAAGTGCTAAAGAAATTGCAGCCTCGTTAGATGGCGTAGGCGATAAAAAGGCACAAGAAATTGTTAAATATCGAAAACAAAATGGTGCTTTTACAAGCATAGATCAAGTCGGTAATGTAAAAGGAATTGGTGATAAGACGTTAGAAAAAAACAAAAAAAACATTAAGTTGAAATAGTAGATAATCAAGAAGCAACTATCCTTATAGCATGCCCCTCCCAGCTGGAAAGCGGGAGAGGCACTTATCTAAGGTAAGTGCCAGTGATATCGCTACATTCTTCAAGTTTTAAAGAGGGGGCTTTGAGGGTCTAATTCTAGCAGCCTCAGTTCTGCATCCTGTCTATCACATACCACTGCACCAAATTCGTTTTTTGCTAAATCCAGTGAATAAATTTGCCATGTGTCGGCTGAACCACCTAGGTCAGGTACACGCAAAAAGGATGTAACATCATCAGGGTTAACCACGCATTGATCTAATCCCAAAGTAATGCCTTTGCCCACGGCTTTAACAAAGGCCTCTTTTTTTACCCAGAACTGGTAAAAAGCCTGCCCTTGTTCGGCCTTATCCAGGCGATTCCAATAGTCAGCTTCTTCGGGCGCAAAGCATTTTTTTACCAGACCGTTCCATGTGTTACGAGCTTTATAGCATTCAACGTCGATTCCTAACTGGCGCTGTGAGCTAATGGCGAGAGCTAGAATATCGCCTGAATGCGACATATTAAAACTCAGCTCAGGGTAATCAGGCAAAAAAGGTTTACCAAATTCCTTTTTATCAATACGCAGATCGGTTACCGAATCGTTAATGTATTCTGCCAGTAATATCCTGAGTATCCCATGACAAATAATATAGCGGTGCTTGAGTTCGGCAAACTTAAAACGTTCCGCCGTTGCTAATTCGTTTTTATCCAATATCGCTAAATAATGCGATAAGCCGGGGGTAAAACTTACTATTGATGAAGCATAGTAAGTATCAATATTTGTTTTTGTCGCGTGCATAGAATAAGCAAAAATCAAATGATGAAAGGTAAGCACTCACTTCCCCTCGAGAAAGGGGGGAATATAGATAGTAAAAATAGTTAAAATTAGGTATTGACATGGTTATGACAGGAGAGTGACAACGGTTACGATGAAAGTGTATTGCTTATTTATGAATCTGTTGTACACTTGCCTGGCCTTCGCCACGCTGATCGCTTGCGGCGGACAGGCTGCCATTATTTTTGTCCAGTTGTACCGCTTGCATATTGCCGTAATTGTATGTTTGTTTTAGCTGATGCCCCAAGGCCTGCAGGCCTTCTACTTCCCGAGTACTTAAACCACCTTTCTCATATAGAATCTGGTCGGGGATATATTGGTGATGAAAGCGTTTTACCTTTACCCAGGATTCAGGAGAATTACCCGCTGTAAAATCCAGTGTCGCTAATAGCACCATAGAAATAATACGACTACCACCAGGAGTACCTAATACGGCAATACGCCCACTATTTTCTAAAAAGGTAGGTGTCATACTGGAGAGCATGCGTTTTTCTGGTGCGATTGCATTGGCATCCCCCCCCACTAAACCATAGCCATTGCCGCTATTTTTAGCACTGACAAAATCATCCATTTCATTATTGAGTAATACACCTGTACCTGATGCTACAAGACCGGCACCAAAAGGAAAGTTAATACTTAAAGTTGCAGCTACGCGGTTGCCTTCGTTATCTATAATTGAAAAATGTGTGGTGTTACGCCCACCTTGTTTTTCGGGTGTGTGTCCCGTTAAATATTCATTAGGCAGTGCTTTATCTACACGTATACTACTAGATAAGCCTTGTGCGTAGTATTTGTTGATCAGGCGATCAACAGGGACATCGACATAGTCAGTATCACCCAGATAGAGTGCCCTATCATGATAGGCTCGGCGCATCGCCTCAGAGATCAGGTGCTTGCGTGTGATATTATTGACTGCTCCTAGGTCGATATTTTCCAGAATATTTAATGCTTCGAGTAATACGATGCCACCTGATGAGGGCAAAGCCGCACTGGTGATTTTTATATTTTTATAACTACCTGTCATGGGTTTGCGCTCAACAACCTGATAATTGAGAAGATCGTCTAAGGTCCATATCCCGTTATCTTGCTGTACAGCAGCGACTAATTTATCAGCTACACTGCCCGCATAGAACCCCTGTTTTCCATGCTTTGCCATGTGCTTTAAGGTTTGCGCCAGATCTCGTTGTTGCAGTAAACTGTCTTTATCAGGAATTTCTCCCTGTGCTAAAAAAATTGCAGCCGTTTCAGGGTGCTGGTTTAATATGTTTTTACGAAAACCTAACAACTTTTGGTGTCTCGTATCGATAGCAAAGCCTTGCTCTGCATAGCGAATGGCTGGCTGTAAACTTGTTGCCAAAGGTAGTTTGCCATATTTTTCTGATAGATGAACCAGCCCCGCAGGCATGCCAGGAATACCCGCCGCTAACACCCCATTTAACGAAAGTTGTTTATTTGCATTGCCCTTTGTATCCAGAAACATATTTTTATGTGCGGCTAAGGGGGCTTTTTCACGGCCATCAATCATAATATCCAGATTGTCATATTCTCGGTGTAATAACCAAAAGCCTCCACCACCCAGTCCAGAGCCAGAAGGTTCAACGACCGCTAATGCCGCACTAATGGCAACAGCCGCATCATAAACGTTACCCCCTTGGCGTAATATTTCAAAACCGGCTTGTGTTGCTAACGGATGAGCTGAGGCAATCGCGGCCTGGTGTGGTTGTTTTACGCTACAGCCTGTTATACTGAGTAGAATTAATAACAGGCTGGCGAGACCTGAATTTTTCACCCCTTTATTTTGCTTCCAAAAAGAACTTAACATGACTGCACCTTTTACTAATATACACGCACTGATCATTGATATGGATGGTGTATTATGGCATGGAGAACAAGCCATTGCCGGATTAAACGAATTCTTTCAGGTTTTACGTGAGCAAGAAATCCCCTTTGTTTTAGCAACCAACAACGCTAGCCATACCAATGAACAATATATCAATAAGCTGGCGCGCATGGGGGTGACGGTCGCCGCTAAAGAAATCTTAACCTCGGGTATGGCAACTGCCCTGTATCTTGCGCAACATAAAGACCCTGCTAAGACACGCGTCTTTGTTTTAGGCGAAGATGGTGCAATTCAGCCTCTCATGGAGCAAGGGTTTATCTTAACCGAGCTATACCAGCTAAGTACTGAAGCAACACCGGGACAGGGGGCGGATATTGTTGTCTGTGGTAAAGATGAGTCGATTAACTGGGATAAACTCTCGACAGCTACCTTGAATTTACGTGCCGGTGCAGAGTTTATTGCCACCAATGGTGATACGACATTACCCACTGAACTGGGTTTAGTACAGGGTAATGGGGCGATTTTAGCTGCATTACAGGCAGCGACTGGGTGTACGCCCAAAGTCATAGGTAAGCCTGAGCCTATTATTTACCAGCAGGCATTGGCTTTATTGGGTAGCAATGCTGAAAATACCATTGCCATTGGTGACCGTCTGGATACCGATATTTTAGGTGCGGTACGTACAGGCATGCGTAGTTTAATGGTATTAACGGGTGCTTCTACACGGGAAGATATACAGCAAATTGATTATGCACCAACATGGGTCATGGATAATTTACGGGCAGTGACTGATGCGTTACGCGGCATGTAACGTATTGATGAATATATAAAACCTGCAAGCCGATATTTGAACGCCAACACTACAATAAAAGACGGGCTATTGTCACATAGTGGTCATATAAAATAAGTAAAATATTAAAGGATACCTCTATTAACCTGAATATAATATGAGCCAATTTACAATTTTAGTGGTTGAAGATGAGCCAGCCATCCGCAATATGCTGGTTATGGTATTACAACAATATGACTTTAATGTGCTAGCAGCAGCTGATGTAATGCAGGCACAGACTATACTGGATGACACCCTTCCCGACCTGATCTTATTGGACTGGATGCTTCCGCGTATTACTGGAGATGAATGGACTCGACGCTTAAAGTCTAATCCGGGTTATCGCGATTTACCGATTATTCTGGTGACGGCTAAAGGCGAAGAAGCTGATAAAATCCGTGGCCTGGATATAGGTGCTGATGATTACGTGACCAAGCCTTTCTCACCCAAAGAACTGATTGCCAGAATTAAAGCCGTGTTACGCAGAAGTGGTAAAATTCATGATTTAACCCAGATTAAATTTCAGGATATCGTTCTCAATACAGAGCAACACCGGGTCAGTATCGCGGACAATGAAGTCGATGTGAGTCCTACCGAATTCCGCTTACTCAGCTTTTTTCTAACTCACCCCGGAAAAGTTTATAACCGCACGCAGCTCCTGGATCAAGTATGGGGGCGTAGCGTTTATATAGAGGAAAGAACAGTCGATGTACATATTCGTCGTTTACGAAAAATTCTGGCTAAATATCACCGCGAAGAGTGGCTGCAGACTGTGCGTGGATTTGGTTACCGGTTTTCTGAGAAAAATAGCTAATGGCTTTTTGGAATAGAGATCTATTACTTCTTACGATAACGATTATCCTGGCAGCAGTAGCCAGCAGTTTTATTGGGCACTTCTTATATTTATTACTCATCATCTGCATTGCCTTTATTGTTCGCCAGGCCTTTTTACTCAAGCAACTAGAGCAATGGCTAAAATCCGGTGCAAAGTCAAACTACCCGGCAAGCAATGGACTCTGGGAGGAAATTTATTACCATATTTTTCGCTTAAAAAAAGCCAATAAAAAGCGCAAAAAACAACTCAGTCGAATTATTGACCAATTCCGCAAGTCCACCGCAGCTTTACCCGATGCGGTCGTAGTCCTCGGTGATCATGATGAAATCTCCTGGTTTAATAATGCCGCAAAACAAATACTTGGCCTAAAAAAAAGGGATCGGGGTCAACGCATACCTAATTTAATTCGGGCTCCGGCTTTTATTGAGTTTTTAAACAAAAAAGATGCCGAGAGTATCTTAAGTATTAAAGCCCCTGCGAATGAAAATGTAACCTTACAGATAAAAATCGTCAACTTTGACCAAAATGCTCATTTGTTAGTGGCGCATGATGTCACTTTTTTAAAAAATATCGAACGTATGCGTAAAGATTTTGTCGATAACATATCACATGAACTACGCACCCCCCTCACTGTCTTAAAAGGCTATCTAGAAACGCTTGAAGATATGGATGATGACCACTCGCCGTTGTTAACCCATTCATTACAACAAATGCACCATCAAACACTACGCATGCAACACTTAGTGGATGATTTACTTCTATTAGCAAACCTGGAAACCAAAAAAGCACAAAACAACCGTGTAGAAATCAAACTTCTTTTAAACCAAATTTGTCAGGAAAGTAGCGCATTAGAACAGCTAAATAGTCGTATTGAGTTATTTGTAGATTCTGACATAAACATCTATGGAAATGAACAGGAACTGCGCAGTGCATTCTCTAATATAATCATTAATGCGCTTAAATATTCTCCCGAAGAGTCGATTATTACCGTACAGTGGTATCAATCGGGTCAAGCTGTGTTTCTGGACATTACTGATTTAGGTGAGGGTATTTCTGAACTGGAAATACCTAGAATCACCGAACGCTTTTACCGAAGTAATATTCAGCGGCAGCATGAAAAAAATGGTACAGGCCTGGGCCTCGCAATTGTCAAGCACGTTCTATCACGACACAATGCACAACTAAAAATCACCAGTGACTTAGGTAAAGGAAGCTGTTTTAGCTGTATTTTTCCAAAGACGCGCTTTTGCTAAAGCAGCTGGCTTTGATCAAAAGCCAATAAATATTTTCGATTTGACCGTGTCTTGAAATATAGACACATTAAACGAATTTAAGAGCAACGGGAACAGCTAATGAACAGGGCAAGCACAACAAAAGCAATCCAATTAAGATTTACAGTTCATAATTTGAGAGCCAAAGCAGGCAGCGATGCAGAAGAAAACGCGCAAAAATAACCAGAGCACACCAGCGCGGCAACAATATAAAGAGGGCTTACGAAAGCAAGCTATCGAAAGTACAGCCAATACACTAAAAGTTAGACAAATGAACCTTTAAAAAAACTGTAACTTATTGAAAAATGGGGTGAACGACGGGGCTCGAACCCGCGACAACCGGAATCACAATCCGGGACTCTACCAACTGAGCTACGCTCACCATAATGTTGATACTTTAGGGGATAATGGTACGCTTGACAGGAGTCGAACCTGTGACCCTCGGCTTAGAAGGCCGATGCTCTATCCAGCTGAGCTACAAGCGCATTATATTGGTCGGGGTAGAGGGATTCGAACCCCCGACATCCTGCTCCCAAAGCAGGCGCGCTACCAAACTGCGCTATACCCCGATACACTTATAAGCTAACATCTCGCTACTGTTATGCCTTAAAGAGCTGACTATTATAGCTTATTTTTATATACCGTCAATTATTATTTAACGTTTTATAATTTATTTTTAACCCGCTGATAGATCTCCTCTGCCTCTATATCCGTACCTTTGAGTACCCGTTCTAACTCTGTTAATTTTTCCTCGGCAAAGGGTCGGTCTTTAAGACTAGCAGCGTTAATATAAACATTGAGTGCTGCGCTTTTTAGTCCCGCATAGGCTGACATAACGGCAACGCCAGCATCACTGATAACATTTAAATTACCTTTATCTGCGGCCTGCCGACTAAGTTCTATTGCCTCGGCGCAGGCTTTAGCACATGCCAGCGGAACCAGTGTTGCTTCGCGTAATGCTATTTGAATTTGCTGGCTACGTGCCGTTTTTTCCTGCTCTGTTTGTTTTGCTAAACCATACGCTGCCATTAATTGATTAAAGATATCAATATCAGCCTGAATCATATCCGTTAGAGTTGTACGCAAAGACTCAGACTTGCTTAACAAGGTCTGCATTTCTGCTTCTACTGCTGCGTATTTTGGTTTGCCAATCGTTAGATTGCACACCATGCTGGTTAATGCTGCTGCCTGTGCACCTAAAAATGCTGCGGCACTCCCACCGCCTGGCGTGGGAGCTTTACTGGCTAATTGGTCCAGGTATTGCTGTATGGATTGGTCTTTTATTTCAGTCACACTTTCACTTACGGTTGATTGATTATTGATTTGTTTTCAGGGAGCCTCTCATTATTGAGGGGGGGGCATGGTCGGTCTGCTCTGTATGCGGGCAAACTGCCCGTACCCTACAACTCCTTAGCTTTCCTCGAAAAACGCATGAACAAACTGCGGACAGGCTCCTAGGCTTTCTCTCGTCGCCAGTTGGTTCCAGTCGCCACATCTTCCAGAACTATTCCCTGACCTTTTAAACCATTGCGGATTTCATCGGCTAATGTCCAGTCTTTGTTTTGTTTTGCCTGTAGGCGTTGCTCAATGAATTGCTCAATCTCCTGCTCAGTCAGGCCTCCTTCTTGCAGCGTATCCCCTGCTTGCAAAAAACTTTCCGGGTCATCTTGTAAGATCCCTAAAACATTAGATAATTCTGTGAGTTCACCCGCTAACTGGCTGGCAAGTTCAGTGTCATTATTTTTTTCTTTATTCAATTCTCTGGCCATATCAAATAGTACTGCTATCGCAACAGGCGTATTAAAATCATCATCCATTGCTTGTTTAAATCGTGTGCCATATTCAGTGCTACGACATTCTACCGCTCCTTCAACCCCACGCAAAGCAGTATATAAGCGTGTTAATGCCAGCATAGCATCATCTAGTTGTTCATCTGAATAATTCAGCGGACTACGATAATGACTTGATAGCACGAAAAAACGCACCACCTCGGGACGATACTGTTTTAGCACCTCTCTCACTGTAAAAAAATTACCCAGTGATTTAGACATTTTTTCTTCATTTATACGCACAAATCCATTATGCATCCATATATTAACAAACTTCTCCCCCGTCGCACCTTCAGATTGCGCTATTTCATTTTCATGATGTGGAAATTGTAAATCCATCCCCCCGCCATGGATATCAAAATGATGCCCCAGACAGCGTGTTGCCATTGCAGAACATTCTATATGCCAGCCTGGCCGTCCTCTTCCCCAGGGTGAATTCCAGCAGGGCTCATCTGCTTTGGCCTTTTTCCATAACACAAAATCAAAGGGATTCTGCTTTGCCTGATCCACTTCAACACGTTCCCCCGCTTGTAATTCATCCAGCTTTTTCCCTGACAAAGCACCATAGTTGCTAAATTTATTAATGGCATAAAAGACATCGCCATTTGTCCCGGTATAAGCCAGACCCTTTTCAAATAAGCCAGTAATCATCAGAATAATATCATCCATTGATTTGGTTGCTCTCGGCTCCATATCGGGTGGCAATACGGCTAAGGCACGTTCATCCTCATGCATTGCGTCAATAAATCGCTCTGTTAACGCAGTAATTTCCTCATTATTTTCATGCGCACGCTGAATGATTTTATCGTCTATATCGGTGACATTGCGCACATAAGTCAAATCATATCCTGAATATCGTAAATAACGCGCCACAATATCAAACACCACCATGACACGCGCATGCCCTATATGACAGTAATCATATACTGTCATACCACAAACATACATACCAACCTTCCCCGCCACTCTCGGTGTAAAAACTTCTTTGCTACGTGTCAGGGTATTATAAATTTTTAACATTTTGGGCCAGCTTATTCAAGATAGTTTATTTTAACAACTCACAGACATGAGCTTAACTATACAATTTTCTAATATTAATACTTTTCTTTCAAGCTAAAAACACATAGAATTTACATTTTGCATCCATTTACAGAGAATTCTATGCGTTCATTCATCCTTTTTTTGATGCTTTCATTTACTTCAACCTATTCTTTTTCAACGGAAAATAAAATGCCTGAGACACAACCTAAAGTCAGATTTCAAACTACTGCTGGTGATTTCATTATTGAACTTAATGCTGAAAAAGCACCCATTACCGTAGAAAACTTTCTAACCTATGTAAAAGAAGGATTTTATACTGGCACCGTGTTTCATCGTATTATCCCAGGCTTTATGGCTCAAGGTGGCGGTTTTGATACTGACTTTAAGCAAAAAACAACACACGGCACGATTAAAATTGAAGCTGACAATGGCTTAAAAAATGACCGTGGTACTGTAGCTATGGCACGTACAGGCGTGCCCGATTCAGCATCATCACAATTTTTTATTAACTATAAAGATAATGACTTTTTAAACCACAGCTCAAAAACATCACAAGGCTGGGGCTATACTGTATTTGGCAAAGTGGTTGAAGGGTTGGATGTAATTGATGAAATGGCAAAAGCACCTACGGCAACTCGCAATGGTCATCAGGATGTGCCCAAAACAGATATCATCATTAATAAAGCTGAAGTTATTAAATAATCGCGTTTCTATCTGTTTTATAGGAGCGGTCTTTAGCCGCGATTGGTTAGCTAACTAATCGCGCTAAAGACCGCTCCTACAATGCCCCCCTTTTCTATCTCTTCCTTCCCGGTTCAATAGCCATGCGCAATGAAACACTCTTCATTTCTGACTTACACCTGACTATTGAGCGCCCTGAAGTAACACGCAAGTTTATTCAGCTATTAACAGGCCGCGCAACTAAAGCACAGGGCTTATATATTTTAGGCGATTTATTTGATACATGGATTGGCGATGATGATTTTAGCCCTCCTATTAATACAGTAAAAAAGCACCTCAAAGCACTCACCTCACAAGGCATACCGGTTTATTATATACACGGTAATCGTGATTTTCTGATTGGACAACGCTTTAGTGAGCAAACCGGGATCACTCTACTGGATGAATACAGTGTCATTGACCTCTATGGAACCCGTACCTTACTGACGCATGGCGATTTATTATGCACTGATGACTTACCTTATCAGGCTTTCCGCATCAAATCTCATACCGCCGAATGGCAGGAGAACGTGCTATCTAAACCCCTACTTTTCAGATTGCTATATGCCCGCTGGTATCGCTTGCGCAGCTATTTTCATAAGCGTAAAAAATCTCAGGATATTATGGATGTCAATCAGCAAACAGTTCTACAAGTGATGGCTAAACATCAGGCCAGGCGTTTAATACATGGCCATACCCATAGACCGGCCGTGCATGATATACAGGTTCAAGGACAAGATACACAACGTTTTGTGCTGGCTGAATGGAAAAAAGACTGTGCTAGTTTATTAGTCTGGTCAGAATTTGGATATAAGCTAGAGTCGATTTGAGGTATTTGCCAACAGCTCTGCTATTTGAATATAACGCAGAGCGTCATGTACTGCATTCCCACGCAGAGCAATGGGAACGAGATAATTTTTACTTAGCGGAGTAAAGAGCCCACCCCACTGCTTTACTCTTTAATCTTGTCACCATTTAATAGACGATACACAGCCAGGCAGCCTGCACAACAAAACTGCTTTACGCCATCTGTCGTCTCAACATCAAATCCATCTATTTCCACTGCAAGGCCGCATAAGGCGCATTTTGATATTATCTGGCTCATGTGTGTCTACATTACCTACGCCTTATTGAATCTACGTGCATACCATTGCGCGAACAGACTCGCAGGCTTAAACCTTCCCGTGCGCAAATAATGCAGCGTGTAATCATTATTAATAGTCGCCTTTAATAATTGCTTGGCATAAACGGTTCCACAAAAAAGTAATTGATCACCTTCTTTGATCTTGTAATCATGCGTGGGCAATATCGTCTGTTGACCTTCCGACTGGATAACAAATGGCACTAGATCTAGTTCCTGTTCACGATTACGTGGATCTGTAATAATATCTCCTAGTAACACGTCATAGCCTTGATCCAGGCATTGAATCACTGCCGTGCTTTTGTCTCGGGTAAAATCAATAGTGACCAAGAGTGGTTTTTTATGGCCTATTTTATCTCTTAATGTCTTAATGACCCGCCTGATAACCTCATCTCGCCCCGCTTCTTTAGCTAATAAATAGCGAAAAAAGTGCTTTAACAAAGGTGCTATCAATAACAACAATATCTTTCTTGCAGTGACTAAAGTCGGCTGCATAATCATATCTGCATCCGCCTTGGCAAAAGCGAGTTCGTTTTGATGACTATTTTGCCGGACAATAGTAAATAAATTTGGATTAAGACTACGCGCATTTAATAACACACTTAAATTATGCCCATCATCATTGGCAGCTGCTAACAGCCCTACGGCACGATCTATCCCTGCTTCTTTCAATGTTTTGGCATTAACCCCACCCACTATATAAGTTTCAACTTCCTCTTCCTTTTTTCGTGCATGGGGATCAATAACCGCTGTTTTTACACCATTCATGGTTAAAACATGATTGGCCTCCATTCCCATTCGCCCATAGCCACAAATTATCCAACGACCCACAGGAGGGTGTATAAAAGAATCCAGAGTTGCGCCCTTATCTCCGACTAACCAGTTGTTTAAGGCATAAAATGCAGGATTATTAATACTACCGCTTAATACTTTTGCAAAAGTTTTGAAAGGATCAACAATGTGAACTTCTCCACCCAGGGTTGCTAATGTCTCTTCAAAAACCTCAATCTTGGACATGGTCAGTATACCCACATCAGCACTCAATAAACGCGCAACAGCCGAAATTTTAAGGTTAACATCCTCATTACTGGTAATGGCAACCACCGCCTTGCAATACGAGTTAGTTACTCCTGCTTCTAGCAAATGTTTGGGAACACTGGCATCAGCACACAAACCAGGTACCATTGTTTTGTAATTACGTAATTTTAAAGCCTGGATTCGCTCAACACTATTATCAATCACAACAGCATTCATACCGGCATCATTCAGGCCTCTGACGAGTACACTACCGGTATCACCAAAACCGCAGATGATATAAAAAGGCCCCGTAATCCGGTTGACTCTATGTGCAAATCTCCATTCGTCTACCGCGCGTATAAAAAACACATTCTGGAATAGACGAATAATACTACCCAGCGCATAAAACCAGGTAACAACACTGACATAAAGACAGCCTATAGCCCACAAACGCTGCGCATCACTAAATGCAAAAGGAATTTCACCGAAGCCGGTGGTCGTTGCCGTATAAGTCATAAAGTAAAATGCATGAAATATGCTTAAATACTCTATTTGCCCATCAACCTCAGGCCCGGGGATATGCACCATTCCCCAGATAGCGATGGAATAGACTGTCAACAAGGCGATTAACGGAACGCGCATCTCGCGCATGACAATAAAACTAACGCGACTTAGTTCATTGCTGGTATACATACCTTATACTTCTTGAGTAGTTTGAAATAACTGCAAAGCATTACATCCGGGATATCAAGGTTTCAGAAACCAGAATAACCACTGAAATAATATTAGCAACCAACGCTCCTCCTGCAAGAGAAACAATACTGGAAATAACATCTGGCGTAATTCCTGTTTCAAAGATATGCACCGCAAAGGTCCATTCCAGAGCGGCAGCAATAAGCTGAAAATCGGCAACCAGACTAGTCGCAAGCAGAACAGCACCGATTTGCGATCGATCACCTAATTTTAAACCGGTAGCAATCAAATTAACCACCACAACAGCGAATAATTCGTAAACACTATGGTGAGCAGGATTACTATATTCACCCAGGACAAAACCGACATTCAAGGTTAGTGATAGTACAATAAAAAAACCGAAAATAACCTTTTCAAGATTCACGAAACATCCCCTACACGAAAAGCGATAAAGTTTTTCATTTTACCTTAAAATCAACGGGCACCATTAAAAAAACTAGCCTCATATATCATTGCTTGCTAATATAACACCTTTATTGGGCACCTCTCTTAATTATGTCTGAGTAGCTGTGCGTTTAAAATACTTGAGAACAAGGCGGAAGATCGCGGTTAATAGCACAAGCTATTGACAAGATTTTTAACGATTCATCGAGTATTTTAGACGCGTAGGTGCCAGTCATGTATTAATAGAAGTGCCCTATTAACTACTTTGGAGAAATATCATGCCTACTACCGCGATGGATCTAGTTGCAAATGCAAAACAAATAATCAAAGAAATAAACATAGCTGAAGCCAAACAGGCTTTATCTAGCCACCTTGTTTTAGATGTCAGGGAGCCTGCTGAATTTGCTGCCGGACAATTACCTAATGCAGTTAATATTCCACGCGGAGTACTCGAGTTTCAAATTGGCAACCACCCCGATTTTGCAGGTCAGACAGATGCTAAAATTATTGTCTGCTGTCAGTCGGGTGGTCGTTCTGCACTAGCCACCGAAAGCCTGCACAAACTAGGTTATACTAACGCCGTCAGTTTGGCGGGTGGTTATAAAGCCTGGTCTGAAAGTTAGCCCCTTCATGGTTCAACTTGAATCCATTCGCCTAGATAAGTGGTTATGGGCTGCGCGTTTTTTTAAAACGCGCAAACTTGCTGCTGAAGCCGTATCAGGCGGAAAGGTTCACTTAAATGGCCAACGCACCAAGCCTAGTAAAGACGTTAAAATTAATAGTCAGATCATCATCCATAAAGATCAATTTAGCTGGGATATTACTGTGCTGGGTATCAATGCCCAGCGTAGGCCTGCCGCTGAAGCGGTCTTGTTGTACAAAGAAACGGCTGCCAGCTTATTAAAACGGCAACAGGATGTCGAACAAAGACGAGTAGAGCGGCAATTTATGCACACCGACCCTGCCGAACGACCCAATAAGAAACAACGCCGCCAGATTCATCGGTTTAAGCAACAGTAAATAGACAACAGGTAAGCACGAAAAAAACGTAACTTCTCACAAGCCCTTCTGAAAGTGTGTTGAAAGAAATCAAGTAGCTTTGACTAATACTGATAAAACTGCAAAGTGTAAGGTAACGCGCAATAAATAACCTACCCATATTGCGCAGGATTTTTGTTTGTCTTCAAGGCGAAGAAATAAGCGCATAGCTAGCTACGAAACTATTTCTACAACGCAGAAGACGGACAAAAAGACCAGCAAGATGGGTGGGTTATTTGTTGCGAGTTGCCTAAG
>JAUXBW010000097.1 GCA_030619185.1 Methyloprofundus sp. | reverse complement strand
CGCCAAAGCCCTTTTGCAATGATGCTGATGTTTCTCTCATTATCAAGCTGTATATAAACAGGGTCTACATACAGTCCACCCTGTTGAATACGGCTGGAACTATGCCATTGCCAGCCAGTTTTTTGTTTATGCGCCTTGATTTCTGTGTTTAATTTAAGATTTTCACTAGCCACACGGCCTTCTAGGCTTTGTATTGACAGCTGTTGCACCCATGCTGACATAAACAGTGCTTGTATGGAGTCCTGTTTTCCTTTTAACACTACATCAAAGTCAGCTAATCCTTGGGGTATTTCCAATAAGTTCAGTGAAAGTAATGACTTTAATTGGGCAAGGTTGACACCTCTTGCCTGGATATTTATCTGCCATTTTCCAGAAAATTCTTGTGCCTTTACAGAAATCTCACCTCCCAATAGTGATAAGTGCTTAATTTTTATTTCAGTTTTGTCACGCCCAAGCTGGAATGAAAAATCGAAAGATTGTGTTTTAAATTTTTTCGAATTAAAACGTGCATGCCCCGCTGAACAGTCTATATAATTCTCTTGCCATATAAAGTGCTGACATGCAATACTCAGTGATGATAGCTGCTGTAGAGGAGGAGGCAGTATCAGCGTTGCTGATTCAAGAGAAATTTGCGGTATTTGATTTAACTGTTTAACTGACAGGACGGCATTTTTTAAAGACCAGTCAGCAGCCGTTATTCTAGAGATATTAATGCTTATAGAGTCGACTGCGTAGGCACTTGAGACACTGCAGAGCAAGGCAAAAAAAATGAATACAGGAGGGTGCGAATATCTTTTTTTGATAGGCCAGCGCAGGCTAGCGAAACCCACAGTTTGTGTTATATGCTCCTGGAAAAGTCGCATGATTACAAGTTTATAGTGCCAGGCATTGAGCTATACTTCGCACTATTAACAGTAGGTAGTTAATTATTCCAGGGGGTATATCAAGCAGAGTAGGCGGCTTCTTTCATAGTCGTAGCAATTACCCCATAGGCTGTTACCCAGGCATCTTCGACTTCCTCGGTAAAATATTCACCTAGAGTTTGCTGTAAAACCCACAGTAACGCTGCACCCACCGTTTCATAGTGTGTTGCTTCTACCCCATAAATTACATGCCGTTTGCCCATAGCCTGAAGCATTGCCTCCACTGCATCCAAATCATCCAGTGAATTCACTACGACATTCAAGGTCATCATTAGCTTATCACCCTGAAAATCCAGCTTGCCCTTAAAAAGAGGTTTAACACCGGGATCTAATTCGAATAAACGCCCATAAAATAACTCGGCAGCCTTTTCCTTAACGGGTAGAACACGTTGCCATGAATCTCTAATTAACTGCTTCTGTTTGGCAGATAATGGGGCAGTTTCATCTTCAATATATTGTCGAGCGTACCTGGCCTGATTTTTTTTATTTTGAATTAATAGCAAATACGCTAACAAAATAACAATAAACAACACACCATACATCATAAATAAACCCTCATTTTTCTGTTTGTGAGCCTATAAGGAAAGCTCCGAGCACGGTGACAAAGGGCATAAGAAAAAAGATACCAATACTAAACCCAGGTATCCCGCAAAGTAACCGTACGATTAAAAACTAATTTACCGTCTAAACTGTCCTCTGTATCCAGGCAAAAATATCCAACTCTCTCAAATTGAAAACGACCGCCGGGCTCGGCATCAGCAAGACTAGGTTCAACTTTAGCCTGTTTAATAACGTGCAAAGAGTCAGGGTTTAAAGCATCGCAATAGTTCTCTTCAGAACCTGGATTCGGCACATTAAACAAACGGTCATATAAGCGCACTTCCGCATCCACTGCATAGGGAGCAGACACCCAATGAATAACACCTTTAACTTTTCGGCCTTCTGGTTTTTTGCCTAAAGTATTTTCATCATAAGTACAACGTAGTTCAACTACTTTACCTTCAGCATCCTTAATAATCTGTTGGCATTTAATAACATAGGCACCGCGTAACCGTACCTCTCCACCTGCAATTAAACGCTTGTATTTTGGGGGAGGAACTTCGGCAAAGTCATCCCGATCTATATAAACTTCTTTAGTAAAGGGGATTTTCCGCTTGCCCATTGCCTCATTTTGCGGGTGATTACTTGCTTCTAACTGCTCTGTTTGATCATCAGGGTAATTTTCAATCACTACTTTTATAGGATCTAACACTGCCATGGCACGTGCAGCAGTAATATTTAAGTCTTCACGAATACAACTTTCCAGTACCGCCATTTCTATTGATGAGTCTTTCTTTGTGACACCAATACGCTCACAAAAGTCACGAATCGATGCCGGGGTAAATCCGGCTCGACGTAATCCTGCAAGGGTTGGCATGCGCGGGTCATCCCAGCCACTGACATGGCCATCAACCACCAACTGGTTTAATTTACGTTTACTAACAATCGTATATTCTAGTTCCAAACGTGCAAATTCAATTTGCTGTGGGTGAGAGGCTATATCAATATTATCCAGTACCCAATCATATAATGGGCGGTGATCTTCGAACTCCAGAGTACACAAAGAATGCGTAATACCCTCGATTGCATCAGAAATACAGTGAGTGTAGTCGTACATTGGGTAGATACACCAATTATCGCCAGTACGCTGGTGGTGTACGCGACGAATACGGTATAAAGCAGGATCGCGCATATTTATATTTGCGGATGCCATATCTATTTTGGCGCGCAATAAATATTGCCCATCGGCAAACTCTCCCGCACGCATACGGCTAAATAAATCCAGATTTTCAGCTATACTCCGGCTACGATCAGGGCTTTCTTTGCCTGCCTGCGTCAAAGACCCCCGGTATTCACGAATTTTCTCCGCACTCAAGCTATCAACATAAGCCAGGCCTTTTTCTATCAACTGTACCGCAAAGCTATAAAGTGCTTCAAAATAGTCTGATGAATGCCTTAACTCTGCCCATTCAAAACCTAACCAATGCACATCTTTTTCTATCGCCTGTACATATTCGATACTTTCTTTTTCCGGATTGGTATCATCAAAGCGCAAGTTGCATAAGCCATTATTTTCTGCGGCAACCCCAAAATTCAGGCAAATAGATTTGGCATGACCAATATGCAGAAAACCATTGGGTTCTGGTGGGAAACGGGTTATAACCTTATTGAGTTTATTTTCTGCCAGATCTTTACTGACTATTTGACGAATAAAGTTTGTAGCAGGACTATTTTCAGCTGTAGACATTAAGTATTAAGAAGCAATTGTTAGTGTGCGCACACCCTCTAATAATGTGCTTTAAAAAAATATCGGCGAGGCTATTTATTATATGCTATTTAATAGAGGTACCCTATAGAGCATAAATAATTACATTAACCTTGTGTTATAACGCATTAAGATACCATAATACAACGCGATAGCAACAACACTCCCCCCCTATTCCACCCAGCTTACCCAATTCTCCTATGCAAGCGTCCAAAACCAGAAAAAGTAAAGTGCATTACAATTCCGGAGAGCAGTTATCTCCCTGGCGCGAATCACTCAATCGTATTATTTTTGGTGCTGAAACTAGAGCAGGAAAACTATTCGATATTCTGCTGATCATTGCTATTGCTTTCAGTGTTTTAGCGGTTATGCTCAGTAGCGTTGAAGCACTACATAAAGAATATAAGCAACTTTTTTTCTATGCAGAATGGGGGTTTACTCTACTCTTTAGCTGTGAATATTTTCTGCGTCTGATTGCTGTGCGTCAGCCCAGGCTCTATGCGCGAAGTTTTTACGGGATAATAGACTTACTGTCTATCCTGCCGAGCTATATAGGACTACTTTTGCCGGGTATTAAGTACATGCTCATTATTCGTATCCTGCGCTTATTAAGAATATTTCGTATATTTAAGCTGGCTGAATACGTAGATGAGGCAGAAACACTTATGACGGCTTTAAAAAACAGCAGTCAAAAGATCCTGGTATTTCTTTACGCCGTATTAACACTTGCCATTGTTTTCGGATCCTTGCTTTATGTTGTGGAAGGCAGCGCATCGGGCTTTACCAGTATCCCAAAGTCTGTTTACTGGGCTATCGTGACCTTAACAACGGTAGGCTATGGCGATATTGCACCGCAGACACCGCTAGGCCAGATTATTGCTTCAGCAATCATGATTATGGGCTATGGCATTATTGCAGTACCCACCGGTATCTATAGTGCTGAATTAATCAAATCCTACCGGCCCGCTCTGGTTAATAATAGTGCCTGTCCCAGCTGTGGCAAAATTGGACATGATAGCGATGCAGATTTTTGTAAGTATTGCGGAGGAGATTTAAAGGGCATTGAGCACAAATAAACCCCAAACTTATTCTGTGCGCGTTCTTAGCTAAGGCAACTCGCAACAAATACCCCACACAATATGGATAGGTTATTTATTGCGAGTTACCTAATGAGGATTAATGCCAGCCACCGTACTGCTTAGTGGGATCACCGCGAAATCCTGTTGACGTTTTATTAGCATCAGGGACACCGACGGTACTCCCTGCAGCCATTGCCAGATTGGCATAAGTATAGCCACCTAATTCCTTTGCCTGTTTAGCAATCCTGGTTGTCAGGGGACTAATATCGTATTTAGAGACGGCAGAAGAAATAATTACCGCTCTTAGCTTCTCGGTACTGCCTTTTGGGCTTACTGTTAATACCACGGGTAAGGTCGTACCTGCTGGGATTTTGACGCTATAATGTTTACTGTTTTCGAGGCGCGTAGTTGCAACGACCTTACCCGCGCTATCGGTTACTTTAATTTCACCTTCCAGCACCGGACCTTTTTCATCTAGGACCGAACCTGTCATCAATTTCACTTGCTTATACGTTTGTACTGGCACCTTAATAAGAGGTGATTTTTTCTTTTGATCATCACATGCGACTAAAAACAGACTCACAACAGCCGCTATTAACATAACTTTGGTCATTTTATTTTTATTATAGTTAAGCATAATCGACTTCCTCTCTTTATAGGGGTTTGAGCTAGATCTTTTAACTATAACATGAACACGCCTGTTTTTCTTGTCAATGCGGGCGAGTTTAGCAACGCAAAAAGTGCCCCTAAACCTAGATGCTACCCATAATTCCAGGATAACCCAATAACCCTAAGATAAAAACCCTAACAGCTTTAGGTAAAGTAAATTAAAATATATGCACCCTCAGATTTTTTTGTGATGCATTGCTAACAACTCATAAATTAGGATTTACTTAATTTAGCAATGCTTATAGCTTTAAAAGCTTAATCAAATTAAAATATCGACTATATATTACTAAATTAAGTGTGCTTGCCCCACTTTCACTCTTAATTAACACTCTCATTTTGACTTTGACTACTATTAATGACTAATCATAAACTGACCCACCTGAAAGAGCTGGAAGCTGAAAGCATCCATATTATTCGTGAAGTAGCAGCTGAATTTGACCGCCCTGTCATGCTGTATTCTGTTGGTAAAGATTCTGCTGTCATGTTGCATTTAACCCGTAAAGCGTTTTACCCTGGAAAACCGCCTTTTCCGTTAATGCATGTTGATACGACGTGGAAGTTCAAGGAAATGATTGCGTTTCGTGATAAATATATCAAGGAACTGGGTTGGGATTTAATCGTTCATTCAAATCAAGAAGGTATAGCTCAGGGAATCGGGCCTTTTACACACGGGAGTAAAAAACATACTGATGTGATGAAAACCGAAGGCTTAAAACAGGCACTGAATAAATATAAATTTGATGCAGCTTTCGGCGGTGCACGTCGCGATGAAGAAAAATCACGTGCCAAAGAGCGTGTTTATTCATTCCGGGATAAAAATCACGGCTGGGATCCTAAAAACCAACGACCTGAGCTGTGGAATATTTATAACGGCAGAATTGACCCGGGTGAAAGTATCCGGGTTTTCCCTATTTCTAACTGGACAGAACTGGATGTCTGGCAGTATATACATCTAGAAAACATCCCGATTGTACCGCTTTATTTTGCCAAGAAACGTCCTGTCGTCAATAAAGATGGCATGTTAATTATGGTCGATGATGATCGTATGCCTATTGGCCCGGATGAAAAAATAGAAATGAAAATGGTGCGTTTCCGGACTTTAGGTTGTTACCCACTGACTGGTGCAGTGGAGTCTACGGCAACAACACTACCTGAAATTATTCAGGAAATGCTGTTAACAACAACATCGGAACGCCAGGGTCGCCTCATTGATCACGACCAATCAGGCTCTATGGAACAGAAAAAACGCGAAGGTTATTTTTAATTCTCTAGTAGAGCGGACTTTAGTCCGCCAATGCAGACAGAGTAAAGCGGATTAAAGTCCGCTCTACAGCCGCAGGGCCACCTTCGCTTTTATATTTTTTCAGGAAAAAACACAATGTCTCACCAATCAGATCTTATTAGTACCGATATAGATGCCTATCTAGCACAACATGAACGCAAGGAATTACTACGCTTTTTAACCTGTGGTAATGTTGATGATGGCAAAAGCACGCTTATTGGGCGTTTGTTATATGATTCAAAAATGATCTATGAAGATCAACTGGCTGCCGTACAATCAGATAGCGTTAAATCAGGCACTACCGGTGCAGGTAAAATCGATTTGGCACTCTTAGTCGATGGCTTACAGGCTGAGCGTGAACAAGGAATTACCATCGATGTTGCTTATCGCTATTTCTCTACCAAAAACCGTAAATTCATCATTGCCGACACCCCGGGGCACGAGCAATATACGCGTAATATGGCGACAGGTGCATCAACCTGTGATCTGGCTGTTATATTAATCGACGCGCGTTATGGCGTACAAACACAAACCAAGCGGCATAGTTTTATTGCTTCATTACTGGGTCTTAAACATATTATCGTTTCGATAAATAAAATGGATTTAGTAGATTACGGCGAAGCAACCTATGAAAAAATTAAAACAGATTATTTAGCATTTGTTGAAAATCTCGATGGCCTGGACGACATCCATTTTATTCCGATGTCTGCGCTGGATGGCGACAATGTAGTCAACAAAAGTGACAATATGCCGTGGTATACTGGCAAGTCGATGATGGACGCACTGGAAACAGTAGAAATCGCAGGTGATGATAATTTTACCGACCCTCGCTTTCCGGTACAATATGTCAACCGTCCTAATCTAGATTTCCGTGGTTTTTGTGGCACTATTGCCTCAGGTATTTTCCACAAAGGCGATGCTGTCACTGTTTTACCATCGGGGAAAACCAGCACTATCAAGTCAATTGTTACTTTTGACGGCGAACTGGAAGAAGCTTACCCGCCAATGGCTGTGACCTTAACTCTGGATGATGAAATCGATGTGAGCCGTGGCGATACTATCGTCAATAGTAATAATCTGCCTAGCGTTGCCGATAAATTTGATGCCACTATCGTCTGGATGACTGAAAGTGCTTTAGCTCCAGGCAAACAATATATTATTAAATTAGCAACGCGCAGTGTTTCTGGTTCTATTGCCAATATTCAACATCGTATTGATGTCAATACTTTAGAACACCACGAAACCAAAGATTTACAGCTAAATGAAATAGGCCTCTGTACCGTTTCAGTTAATGCACCTGTGGTTTTTGATGCTTATTCTCGTAGTAAAGGGACTGGATCGTTTATTATTATCGACCGTCTTACTAATGTGACTGTTGGTGCAGGTATGATTGCCGGGCATAGTTCAGATACTGAATTTCGTGATGTGACAGCAGAAGACCGTGCTGCACGCTTTGGCCACAAAGCCGTTGCCATTGCTTTGACCGGAACACATAGCGAGCAAATGGCCTATCAATTAGAAAGAAAATTATTCGATACGGGTCATGCAGCCACTGTAATAACCGCTAGTTTGAGCAATATTGAAGAAACTATCGCTGTAGTTAATCATGCTGGTTTAATCTGTCTATGCACAATTAACAATGACTCTTGTGACAACAGCTTTGATACCGATAACTTATCTCTGGAACAAATTCATTTGGCATTAAAAGAGAAAAATATTATCCAATAGGGCACTAAACTAATGGGGAGTAGACTTAAGCTCTACTCTCCATTTTGTTTACCGCCAAATAAGTACTCGTGCAAAAATTTCTTGACACCTTTCTTTAAACATTCACGTAGGATTGGTAGAGTGTCTTCTTGCGAAACCCGTTATTATACGTGCAGTTGATGGGTTTCATTACGCGCCTAAAAAGCAGGCACTCCAATCTACCTATCCTACAAAATGTTAAAAAACTAATGGCCTGGTACTTACCCCCT
>JAUXBW010000104.1 GCA_030619185.1 Methyloprofundus sp. | reverse complement strand
TCTGCAAGTGCTACAGTTGCGTCGAAATCTAGTGAATCTAATGCCATTTGAATTAATGGTGTTGCCATGTTATGTACTCCGATTTAGTTATAATTTTATTGCGTACTTTTAGTTTTATGCGGACAGAACTTTAAATCAGAAAGCAGTCTATTGTCAAACCCTAATACCTTCATTAAAGCATTAACCGACTTTTGATCACCCTGTTCGCATCCCTTTTTAAGCTTTGCTTAAGCCTTTGTTACACATTTCATTATTATTATTATTCTTAATAAACAGTAAGTAACCCTACTTAGTTCAAGACAAACATTCACAACTGTAATAATAATTTTTTGTGCTTAAAGAAACATTCCTTTTTCTTTAATTATTTTTCGCTGGCATAACCTATATATTCAAAAACAGTGACAATTTTCTTCACCCCTGTGACATTCTGTACTGCTTTTGCTGCTGCCAGCCCTTCTTCTTCATGTACAAGCCCCATCAGATAGACCACTTGATTCTCGGTTACCACCTTAACCCGCGTTGCATCAAAGCCTGGCTTATCTTTTATCTCAGCGATGGCATCCTTAACCTTAATGGTCAACAACGAGTCTTCGCTACGCGACTTCATAGAAGATATCGGCCCCACAAGCATTTCGTTGTGGACTAATTTTACCCCGGAAATAATCCTGACATTAGCAATTATTATTTCGCGTATATCTTCAGTTTCCGCTTCACCTGTAATTAATACTTTACCATTATAAGAAGTAATATTAAAGTGTGATCTATCCTTTATTTCATCTAAGCTATGCAGCTCAATAATTGCGCTATCCTCTATCCGCTCATCAAGTGCAATGGCAGCACTGTCTCGCCTATCATGCAAAAAAGAAAGTCCCGTTAACTCAGCCAGACCGTGTCCAACACTATTACAAGCCGTCAGCATAAAAACACACATAAGGATCAAACTCTGTTTCATATTAACGGGTTACCAAATAATTGACTATCGACTAAATCACACAAACAATGAGTGATCAAAAGGTGTGCCTCATGAATTCTTTGCGCTGACTGACTGGGCACACTCACACAGACATCCACCTCATGCAACAAAGTCGGCAATGTCGTTTCATTCTCTCCCGCCAGCAAAATCACAGGTATTTGCATATCATGCGCGGCATTAATTAGCTTGACAAGATTAAGCGCACTGCCTTCAACACTGTATATTAACAACACATCAGCGGTCTGCCCCAAGGCTCTTAACTGCTTGGCAAAAACATCATCATAGTGCTGAGTATTTGCAATTGAAGTGATCATTTGCACATCATTCACTAATGATATTGCTGGCAAGGAAGGTCGCACCCGCTCATATCGATTTATCATTAATGACGCAAAATACTGCGCACTTGACACTGAAGCTGCATTCCCACAACTTAAAATTTTTTTATCTGCGAGTAGTGCGCTTACAATGTGTTGCGCAGCAAATTCGATAAATTCACTTAACTCATCCTGAACCCGTTGCTGCGTCTGGATACTCTCAGTAATCTGGTAATTAATGTTGTTTTGCAAACTCACCTCAAAATGCGTTTTTAATCCATTCCGGCTGGGCAGCTCCCGTTATTGCCAATACATCAAAACGGATAGGCTGGTTTATTTT
Organism: Methyloprofundus sp.; assembly: GCA_030619185.1. Classification (GTDB taxonomy): domain Bacteria; phylum Pseudomonadota; class Gammaproteobacteria; order Methylococcales; family Methylomonadaceae; genus Methyloprofundus. Next base: position 6,379 of record JAUXBW010000104.1, on the reverse strand, counting down.
ATGCCTCATTATATAGTGTTTAGTCGCGGCGACAATACGTGCTTGTTTATTAGCAGTCACACTTTCAACGGCACTACCAAAACGAGCATTTTTTCTATAGCGTACTTCGACTACGACGAGCGTGCCCTGGTCTTGCATCAACAAATCCAGCTCACCCCATCGACAGCGATAATTACGCGCCACCAGAATCAGGCTCTGCTCAAGCAGGTAGTGCAAAGCCAGCGACTCATATTGCTGACCTCGTTGCATGTTGCCCATAGATTCACTGGACATTCACCCACCTTTTAAATCAATTAAATTCCTAAGTTCTGCATTACTTTCATCTGCCATTTCCAAGAGTAATACCTCTCCATTTTTAAATTGAGCACACACTAAATGCCGCTCAATGCGATTATACTCATTTAACACTAATTCACCCGTTGCACCAGAGTATGCTGTAGTTGCCAGCTCATTAAGATATGCAACCACAGAATAAGCATCCACACCAAAAGCAACCAGACTTAAATACCTATCTGGAAACGTCTGCCAAACGTCCTGCATAGCCTGCATACTCAATTCACCTTGGTAAGCTTCATCAAATAACCAGGGAATCGTACAAAACTTCACGCCTTCAAGGTCTATATCTTTTTGCCTTTCCTGTTGCCCAGCATAAATATTAGATAAGCCATAAACGGCGACTGATCCAGCTCGATTATGATAAAACTGTGGATTAATTAAGCGCGCTTTCTGATTACTTGCAGCCAGGAAGATTACATCTACGTCCTGCCGCCGCCTAGGTGCATATTCAACCACACCCATCACTTTCTTCAGGCGCTGAAACCTCTTTTGACTTTCATTAATGCTCAACATTTCCTTTACCGGAAAACTAAAATCTTTCGCGCCTGGATCATAGCTCTGAAGCTGGATGATATTTCCATTTAATGCCTCCCAACTCTCTTGAAAATACTGGCTAACCCGCTCGCCATTTCTGGTATTCGGGGCGAGTATAATCGCATTCTCATACCCTGAAAACCTTGCCTGCTTTGCTGCCTGCTGTGCTTCATCTAGCGGGCTTAATGCAAACTGGTATAAATTGGACTTAGCCAGCCCTTGCACATAATTTAGAGCCATGACAGGCACAACTAAATCACTACTTTCTGCCAACTCCTGAATGTATTTTTTATTCAGCGGCCCAATAACGAGTTGCGCCCCATCCACAACAGCCTGCTGATAAAGCAAGGCGATATTCACTTGATGAGTATTGTAAAAACGGATATTAGGTCGTAAATCATCATCAACCTGCCTCTCATAAGCCGCCATAAACCCTGCTTTCAGGGCATTGGCATGTGCGCTGTAGAGACCTGATTCTGGTAATAATACCGCTATATCACTCACATTACCTAATTTGAACCCTGAAACCGTAAAATATCCAGATGCAATGAGTGCTTGTGCCGGGTGCCGGGGATGCTCCTGCGCCCATTCATTTAACGCCTGCGTAAATTGCTTCCCACCAGGATACTGCCGCCGAGCCTTCTCCAACTCTAGCCAGCCTGAATAAGTCTCAGCCTTAGACTTCCTCAGTTGCACCTCCAAAGCTTCATTACTTAATAAACTTAACAACTCCAGAATAGCAATATTATTATTCTCTTTCTTCAGCTCCGTGTGCAAATAAGGTTCCAATGCAAGCCTTGCCTGCACACTCTCAATCTCCTGCCCCATCAGCGCATAAGAAAATGCACTCATTTCATAATATGCTGGCTTTTGCTGCGGGCTTAAAGAAGGCACCTTAATGTATTGTAAATTCTTTAGTGCCAGTACTGCATTGCCTGAATTTAAATTTAAATGAGCATACATGAGATACAACTGATTATACTGCTGAACCTTCAGTTTACCAGGCACTATTAAATCCAGATATGCTTTAGCCTGGTCATCCAGCCCCATTTTCAATAAAGTCTGAGCAGTGCGCAAACGTAAGAAATCCTGCCTAGCCGAAGGCTCACTTGCCAGCTGCTGATATAGCACAGCGGACTGCTTGTAATGACCTTGTAAAAATAGCTGTCGCGCCTTACGTTCTTGTGTACTTACCTTAGCAGTCGGTGGACTTTGCCCGTCGGTCTGTATAGCGCAGCCTGAAATTAGCAGTGCCACACCCAACAACATTAGCTCTATATAGCGTTTCATAAATACCACAATCAATTACATCACTTATTTAAAGATACTTTACCCCGCTGCTCTCGCTCGCAGTATACTAGCCAATTATTTACACACCAGGATTCCAGTATGCCTAATCAGCAGGGTAAATTATATGTTGTTGCAACCCCTATCGGCAATTTAGCAGACTTCAGTATCAGGGCAATCGAGACATTACAGCAAGTCGATCTTATCTGCGCCGAGGATACGCGACATGCCCGCACCCTGTTACAACAGCATGGCATTACAACACATTGCATCGCACTTCATCAACACAACGAACAACAAACAGCAGATAGATTGGTTCAAAAGATAAAACAAGGAGCCTCCCTTGCCATTATTTCAGACGCGGGCACGCCCCTAATCAGCGACCCAGGTATGCCGCTAGTTGCTTTAGCACAAGCTGAGGACATCATCGTTTCTCCCATACCAGGTGCCTGCGCATTAATAGCCGCCTTATCTGCATCAGGACTAGCTGTTACCCGGTTTTCATTTTTTGGCTTCTTGCCCCGTACCTCGAGCGCACGAATCAGTTTATTTAAACAACAGAAAAATAATACTGAAACCTGGGTATTCTACGAATCTTGCCATCGAATTTATGCCTGCCTACAGGACTTAGCCAGCGTACTGGCTCCTGAACACGAAATAGCTATTGCGCGTGAAATTACAAAATTACATGAAACCATTATTAAAACCAGCATAAAGGATATACTGATTCTCTTTGCCCAAGACAGCAATATGCAACGCGGCGAACTTGTCGTCATGATTTCCGGCAGCCAAATCGAAAAAAAACCTGATGTATTAACAGAACAGCAATTAAAGACACTCAAAATTCTATTGACGGAGTGCTCGATTAAAACTGCCGTTAAACTAGCAACTGAGATTACAGGGGTGAGAAAAAAACTGATGTACCAAACTGCATTAGAATTATCTGCAATGCAAAAATAACCCACCAGGGGAAGGGCGATTTTAAGTGCAGTAAATGTGATATGTAATACTTTTAATCCCCCCACCAGGGGAAATGGAAATAAATAATCCGGTAAAAATAAGCTATAATAAGCACAGAGTTGGTCAGGCAGTCGCTATATTACTTGAATTCAAGCAATATAGAGGAAAGTCCGGGCTCCACAGGGCAAGGTACCAGATAACATCTGGGAGGTGCAAGCCTACGGAAAGTGCAGCAGAAAATAAACCGCCCCTCACCTACAATCTATGATTCTAGGTGAGGGGTAAGGGTGAAATGGTGCGGTAAGAGCGCACCGCGTGACTGGTAACAGGAGCGGCATGGTAAACCCTACCTGGAGCAAGATCAAATAGAGGGGCAGACGCGCGGCTCGCGCGGCCCCTGGGTAGATCGCTTGAGCCTTAAGGTGACTTATGGCCTAGATGAATGACTGTCCTAGACAAAACCCGGCTTATCGACCAACTCTATTTTTCACAGTCAGGTATTTTTTATTGTAGTCTGCCCATTTTCCATGGGTTAGAATGATCCAGTCTCCGACTGGAACAACGAGGATGTTCACATTCAAAAGGTAAAACAATGATAAACAACACCCCAAGTGCTGAACAAGTTGTCGCTATTTCCAAGCTACTTACGCATTGCCACGTACATAGTTACCCAGCAAAAACAACCATCATTCGCCCTGGCGATAAAGGTGACAGCCTACATTATGTTATTGAAGGATCGGTCAGTGTCTGTGCTGAAGATAATGAAGGTCATGAACTTATTCTGGCTTATCTAAATAAAGATGATTTTATTGGTGAGATTGGAGTATTTAAAACACCCGGAGATCGTCAGGTAACCGTTAAAACACGCGTAGCATGTAAACTTGCTGAAATCAGTTATACCCGCCTGCATGAGGCCCTGCACAATGAGCTTGCTAGTCAAGCAGTGTATTTACTTTCTTTGTTCGGCGAACAACTCGCCTGCAGACTGCTTATAACAAGTAGAAAATATTGCGATTTGGCCTTTATGGATGTAGAGGGACGTGTTGCTCGCACATTACTCGATCTAACCAAAGAACCCGATGCAATCACTCACCCTGACGGCATGCAACTCCATACAACACGCCAGGAAATCAGCCGTATCGCGGGTTGCTCTAGAGAAATGGTAGGACGTATTTTGATAGAAATGGAAGAAAAGAAATTAATTTCAGCCCATGGAAAGACCATCGTTGTTTTTGGTACACGCTGACACAATAACAGCGGCTAGACGCAGCCTGCACCATTCCCCACCACATAGGACATACCCTTTTTATTAAGGAGTGCTTACGGGTGGGCGTTGTACCCGTTATTCAGTGCACGTTGCTTTTTTTGCCTTGGCTAACAACTCTTTGGCCTGTTCATCAGCATGGTAAGACGAACGCACCATAGGCCCGCTGGCAACCTGTTTAAAGCCCATTTGTTTTGCTAACACATTGTATTCATTAAACTCTTTCGGAGTAACATAGCGCTGCACAGCTAAGTGATCCTTACTAGGCTGTAAATACTGCCCCAGAGTTAAAATCGAGCAATATTGCTTACGCAAGTCACGCAACACCTCAAGCACCTCTTCCTTGGTTTCGCCTATTCCTAGCATAAGGCCTGATTTAGTCGGTATTTCTGGCAATACTTCATGATATGCTTTTAACAAATCAAGCGATTGTTGATAATTGGCACCTGGCCTAGCTTTTTTATACAAGCGAGGAATAGTCTCCAGATTATGATTAAACACATCCACAGGACTGGTCTGCAAAAGCGCCAAAGCAACGGCAACACGCCCCCTGAAATCAGGCACTAGAACTTCAATTTTTGTTTCTGGTGACTGCTCGCGAATCGCATTCACACAGGCAGAAAAATGCCCTGCTCCACCATCTCTTAAGTCATCACGATCAACAGATGTAATAACCACGTACTTTAAAGCTAGCTCTTTAATTGTTTTAGCAAGATTAAGTGGCTCACCAGTGTCTAAAGGCTCAGGCTTTCCATGCGCAACATCACAAAACGGGCAACGCCGGGTACACAGATCTCCCATAATCATAAAGGTTGCTGTACCCAGACTAAAGCACTCATTTAAATTGGGGCATGCGGCCTCTTCACATACACTATGTAAGCGGTTTTCACGTAAGGTTTTTTTTATGCGGACGATATCCTTATTGCCCGTTAATTTAATCCGAATCCAGTCGGGTTTGCGCAAGACTGAGTCACCAGGCTCTACTTTAATCGGAATTCTAGCTAATTTTTCAGCATTTCGATGATGTGTGCCGGGGGTTTTACGTGACGGAGCCTGGATGATAGACATAATATATTGAGTTTGAAGCTAAGAAATGCGCACAGAATAACCTGCACAACTGGCTTGTTTTTGATCCGTCTTTCCTTTTGATAGAAATAGTTACATAGCTTGCTATGCGCCTATTTCAGTTCCTTGCTCTCGACAAAAAACAATTCGCTATAAATCCGCAACGGTGACCGGGCAAAGTATATCTCACTCCTGCAACCAGGCAATTGCCTGTTCAGCATCCTCAAAAAATTCAACTTCGCCTGAAACAAACCATGAACCAATTTTTGCTGAGTACTCTTGCCACTTTTTATTTCCAAAAATAGCAATTTTGCTAAATTCATTACCGTGCTTTAGGCCGAGCTTAAAATCATCCCATGCCGCTCTTAACTCCCAACCTTGCAACTCAGAGCCATCAATAAAGACTTTTATTTCTGGATCTTTAATGCCTTCCAGGGCCGAATCAATCATAGGATTAATTTTTTGATAATCTTTATGAGTGAGTTTGCCAATTGCTTTTAAAGACAGAAAAAACTCATTGTCCACTCTTTCGATTCCAATGGATAATCCATGCCTAATAACACCCATAATTATTTCCTTTGTTTAACCTAAAAACATCAGTTGCGCGCGGATTTTGTGAAAAATCTGGACGTGAAGACAGACAAAAATACCAATAAGGCGGGTGTGGGGGGGGGTATGGAACTAGAATTCAATAATACCCGAGTCTAGCTTGTCTTTTGACCCCACAGCCGCACTAAAAAACAGTTACGTAGCCTGCTATGTGCCTGTTGCTACACCACTTAAGACAAACAAAAATCCTTCCCAATATCGGATGATTATTTATTTCCAGCTCCCTAAGGAACGTGCACGAAATAACTTAAGCAACTTGCTTGCCTTTTTATCCGTCTTCTTTGTTGTAGAAATACTTACGTAGCTGGCTATGCGCCTATTTCT
>JAUXBW010000180.1 GCA_030619185.1 Methyloprofundus sp. | reverse complement strand
TTCTCGTTCCTAAGGGGATTAATATGGGATGTGCTGACGATAGGAAGCGCATCAATCATCAAGCAATGCGCTTCGTTCCTCAGCGCATCCTACGCCTCTCCCCTTAACTGAAGGGTAGATCATGAAGGGTGGGATGATATTTTCCCAATTTATTCTGGATGATTAATAATTTGCATATCCCTAGGAATGCGCACGGAATAAGTTGAGCAAAGGAGCAGTATTTTTATTCGTATTCGTATTCGAGGCGTAGACATGGTACATAGCCAGCTACGTAACTTTTTCTATAACAAAGAAGGCGGATAAAAAGACAAGTGAGTTGCCTATCTTTTAGCAGCAACCCAGAGGTAGTCTGTGACTCAAATCTTATATGCAGTAATAGATGACTTTCGTGCATCCTGGAAAACCTTGGCAATCACCGATATTTTCTACAAATTTATTAGCTTCCTTGTCCTCTCCTCAATAGTGGGTATTGCTTTTCGCATGATGCTCAGCCTTTCAGGGAGAACCGTGCTTGCAGATGAAGATATCCTATATTTTCTCCTTGAGCCTATCGGCTGGGTGAGTGTCATTGTTGTCGGTGCCTTGGTGCTGGGGATTTTAGCCTTTGAGCAAGCCGCATTAATGGGTGTTCTACAGGCTAATGCTCAGGGTCGGCATATGAATTACCTGGGTGCGTTACAGTTCGCGCTGCTCAATGCTAAAGCTGTGCTAAAGCTGACAACCCGGTTTATGCTGATGTTTTTACTGGTGCTTGCTCCTTTTCTGCTTGCGCTAGGCGTTATTTATTTCACCTTGCTGACTCAATACGATATTAATTATTATCTTACGGTACGCCCTGCCGATTTTTTACTCGCAGTCGCCTTGGCCGTTATCATTCTTTGTAGCCTTGCTGTTCTGATACTACGTCTGGCCAGTCGCTGGTTTTTTGCCTTACCACTGATTTTATTTGAACAGGTCAAACCCTCAAAAGCACTTACATTGAGTCGAGAGCGCACACAAGATTGCGGATTTAAGTTAATTCAGTGGATGAGTGCCTGGGCGTTAAGCATGTTAGCACTGTCTGCTATGGTTTCTTTTCTGCTTATCTGGATAGGACGGCTGATCGTGCCTGAAGTATCCGGGGCACTGCCACTTTTGACTATCACCATTGGGCTCACCCTGTTGCTTTGGATACTGAGCAACCTGCTTATTAACATGTTCAGCACGACTAGCTTCGCGGTGATGCTGTTTAATCTATATCAGCACTATGGGCAACAGGCCGAGCTAAATTTTACCCTGCTAGGACAGCAACAAAGCACGTTCAATAAATCAAATGTCAGGCTCACTAAAAAAAGATTACTGATTGGGGCTACACTCGGTATCGTGTTATCAACTACCGTTGGCCTGGGCGTAATGTACACCATTCAATTTGAGGATCATGCCCAGATTATAGCCCACCGGGGTGCTTCAGCGAGTATGCCTGAAAATACCCTAGCCGCAGTTAAGCAGGCAATTATTGAACAGGCGGATTGGGTCGAGATTGATGTTCAGGAAACAGCAGATGGTGAAGTCGTGGTATTTCATGACAGTGACTTTATGAAACTAGCTAATATTGATTTAAAAATCTGGGATGCCACGATGACGGATCTGGCTGATATTGATATTGGTAGTCATTTCGACCCACGCTACAATGCCGAACGTGTACCAACACTACGCCAGGTATTAGCGATATGTAAAGGTAAAATTGGGGTCATTATTGAACTAAAATACTACGGTCATGATCAACAACTGGAACAACGTGTTGCAGAAATAGTCGAAGCAGAAAACATGCACACGAGTATTATGATCATGTCCTTAAAAAGTGATAAAGTGCAACAAATGAAAGCACTACGCCCCGAATGGCAAGTGGGGTTATTAACGGCTACTGCTGTCGGTGATTTAAGCAATGCCGAGGCTGATTTTCTTGCCGTTAACTTTGATCTTGCCAGTCGGGGTTTTGTACGCTCAGTGCATAATAAGGGTAAACAGGTTTTTGTCTGGACAATAAACGATGCACCTACTCTATCCAAGGTAATCGGGCGAGGTGTCGATGGCTTGATTACTGATAAACCAGCACTTGCTCGCAGGGTGATACAGTATCGCGCTGATATGCCTGCTCTGGGAAGGTTGCTACTGGAGTTGGCTCAAATTCTGGGAATGTCTCCAGAGCTTGGTGAGCAATAATCCCACACCATAACCGATAACAAAACTATATTATATAGAATGAAAGAATTAATGGCTGATCCCCTCTTTTTATTTGGCTCGGTAAGCAGTTTATTATTGTTACTCTGCTTGTTATTGCTATTTTTTGTATTAAGAAAAGTGAATGCATTGTCTAAAACCAATGTGCAACAAATTAAACTTGAATTAATCAGTTTACTGGAAAGAAATGAACAGACACTAAAAGATGGTTTAACAGATTCGCGCAAGGAATTGCGTGATGTCAGTGCAGATAATCGTCGCGAAATTAATGATTTATTTAGAGGCTTTCAGGATACGCTATTAAAACGGCTGAGCGAAAACAGTAGTGAACAACACCGTCATTTAGAGGCATTCAAAATAGCTCTTAATCAATTATCAGAGAATTTAATTAGTAACTCCAGTGAACTTAAGCGCGGTGTGAGCTCATCTTTTCAGGAAACTAGCGCAGCGTTGAATAGAAAACAGGATGAATTCAGGGAAAAAACACAGGATAAATTAAATGCGTTTGAGCAAAGCATTAAAGGCGATGCCAAAGATAATCGTCAAGAACTCAATGCCAGCCTAAAATCATTTGAGCTGAAATTTTCTCAGGTGATTAAAGATTTTACCGAGCAATTAAACCTAAAGTTTTCCGACTTGAATAAACAGCAAGTAAACGCCAGCCAGCAAGCTAAAACCAGCATAGTTGAAATCAGGGAAACTATTGAAAAGCAGTTAAAAGCCATTCGAGAAGATAACACCCAGCAGCTCGGTGAGATGCGTAAAACCGTGGATGAAAAGCTGCATGAGACGCTGGAAAAAAGGCTAGGGGAGTCTTTTAAGCTAGTCAGTGATCGCCTTGAACAGGTACACAAGGGGCTGGGCGAAATGCAAAACCTGGCAGTGGGTGTTGGTGACCTAAAAAAAGTACTGTCCAATGTCAAAACACGCGGTATTCTGGGCGAATATCAATTAGGTAATATCCTGGAACAAGTGCTGTCGCCCGAGCAATACGCTATCAATGTCGCGACTAAAAAAGGCAGTCAGGCCAATGTTGAATATGCCGTTAAATTACCCGGTAAATCTGATGAAAATATAGTCTGGGTGCCAATCGATGCTAAATTTCCTCTGGAAAGCTATCAACTCTTACTACAGGCGATAGAAGCAGGAGATCAGAATAAAATTGAGCTAGCGCAAAAACAGTTGCTCAGAGCAATAGAAAGTTTTGCCAAAGACATCAGTAGTAAATATATAGATCCTCCAAATACAACGGATTTTGCCATTATGTTTTTGCCTGTGGAAAGCCTGTATGCAGAAATTTTACGTCACCCCCAATTGTTTGAAAAGTTACAGCGTACTTACCGTATAACCATTACCGGCCCAACGACTTTATCGGCCCTTCTTAATAGTTTACATATGGGTTTTAGAACGTTGGCAGTGCAGAAACGTAGTAGCGAGGTGTGGAAGGTACTGGCAGAAGTAAAAACTGAATTTGTAAAATATGCGGGGCAACTGGAACGAGTGCAAAAGCAACTACACACAGCATCCACGTCTCTGGAGAGCTTACAATCAACGCGAACCAGTGCTATGGAACGTAAACTGCGCGGTGTTGAGACACTGGAAATTGAAAAAGCACCTGATTCTTTGGACGTGTTGACTAGTTCTGCGGGCAGTCAAGAGCCTTGAAGCCAACTCCCTATTTTATCGGTGCTACGGTAGGGGCGGTCTTTAGCCGCGAATGATACACTAACTTCGCGGCTAAAGACTGCTCCTACACGAAGCTACTTTACATAAGAAATGCTTTTAAAAATATTAAACGGTAAAATAAACACTGTCTTTTACATATTTTTATTTATCGATCGGGTATGATTTTCTCCAATAATTTTAAGTTCTCTCTACTGCTGTTTTTTTTCCTAGCCACTATTGCGGCTCAACTCTTTGCAGCCGATATTAGTGTCAGTATTGATCATAATCCGGTTACTATACAAGAATCTTTTCAAATAACCTTTAGTGCCAATGGGCAGCTCGATGGCGAGCCTGATTTTTCTCCCCTAGATAAAGATTTTGAAATATTAAACCAGTCGCAGCAGCAATCTGTGCAGATAGTTAATGGGGAAAAGACTAACTCATTACAGTGGATTTTAACTGTCATGGCAAAACATACGGGCAATCTGGTAATTCCTGCCATTAATTTTGGCCAGGACAGTAGCCAGTTTGCTTCAATAATAGTCAATGAACTTGATAATGCTCAAGCTGCGAACAAGGCGAATGAAGATTTATTTTTACAGGTTGAAGTCGACAAACCTAAGCCTTATATTCAGGAGCAGGTTATTTACACTTTAAAGCTATATCGTAAAGTTGAGTTTTCCGAATCACCCAAACTAACTGAGTTTGTTTTAAAGGATGCGGTGATAGAACAGCTGGGGGAAGTTGAAAATTATAAGACCCAATACCAAGGTGATAATTACATGGTTTCTGAGCTTAAATATGCTATTTTCCCCCAAAAGAGTGGAGTTATGAGCATCTCTCCACTGGCTCTGACAGCCCGAGTGATTATTCCAGGCCAACGTCGAACGAATAGTATTTTTAATCGCTACCGCACCCGTACTAAACGTGTTGTATCTTCTGCAATAAATCTGGATGTACAGGCAAAACCTGCTAATACAGGAGATCACTGGCT
>JAUXBW010000012.1 GCA_030619185.1 Methyloprofundus sp. | reverse complement strand
CCCAATAATAACCACCGTTTTTGCATCGATTTTTGACTATGCCAGTCCATGGGCGCCCCTCTTTTAGTGAAATCCATAAGTCTTTAAAAAATTCTACCGGCACGTCTGGGTGGCGGAAGATATTATGCGATTTACCGGTCAGCTCGGATAAAGGAAACCCGCTTATTCGTATGAAGTCGTTGTTGACATAAGTAAGCACCCCTTTCAAATCAGTCTTCGAAACAATAGAGTCGCTTTCTTCAAGGACGTATTCCTTGTTGGTGACTGGTTTATTGATTTTCATAAGAAGTCCTTTTAAATAACTTCCTGATTATCAATAACTCTCAGCTATAGTTTATTTGAAAATGGCTGTGAGTTGTACGTAATCAGGAGTAACTTTATCGTAGAGGGTTTTTGTTTTTCGACTGATATTTTTGAGATCCCCCGGAAATTTCGATTTCTTGGTTAATAGTCGATTTATCATGATGAATCAATCCTATCATGACAATACGAGAAAAAATATTCCCCTTAATAGGTACCTACTATGGGGTATTGACAAGTCAGCGAAGTGCGAATGAGATGATAGGCTCGCCTAGAGCGGAGCAGGGGGCTTAAGTACTTTAATGATAATTAATTTAACAATAACAAGGTATCAGCGTAGGGCGGACTTTAGTCCGCTAGTGAAAAATAACTCACAGAAAAGCGGACTAAAGTCCGCCCTACGCGCCTCATTAAGTCAAAAGTAGCATTTACATAAAAGGTTAATTCAATTTCACAGAGATACTTATCTGCCAGCGGAAGGTTCCTTTATCAGGACGGTGCCAATCACAGGAAGTGTGCCGGGTATTTTTATAAGCTATTTCTGCTGAGTTATGTACAGCGCCACCTTCACACGGGAACACAGCTTGAGTTTATTGAGTACGTGCTTAACATGCACCTTGACCGTTTCCTGGGAAATATCCAGTTCCAGGGCGATTTGCTTGTTGCTCTGTCCTTTAGCAAGTAAAGTAGCGACTTCCAGCTCGCGGCTAGTAAGCTCGGTCAATTTCGGTTCGGGCTCAGTCTGTCGAGCATGTAATGCACCGACTAGTAGCTCTGTCAGGCGAGCATCAATCACCACCTGCCCTATGGCTGCTTTTTTGATTTCTTCCAGTAGCAATTCCGGCTCCATATCCTTGAGCAGGTAACCATCTGCACCGGCCTGGATAGCCTGAGATATATCATTGACAGTATCTGAAACTGTCAGCATAAGTATTCGTGATGTAATACCCGCGTCACGAAGGGCTATCAGGGTATCAATACCACCCATCCCAGGCATGTTCAAATCCAGTATGATCAGGTCAGGCTCATTCTGAATGGCCAAAGCCAGGCCTTGCTCGCCATTACTTGCCTCGGCGAGCAGCTTGAGTTCAGGCTCAAATTCCAGCAGTTGGCCCAAACCTTTGCGCAGTAGAGGATGATCATCAATGATGATGACAGTCGCATACGATTTCTCGGTCATTGTGATAGCTGCCTGGCTACAGGTGCCGGTGTGCTTATCGGGTGAAAATGAAATAACACACGGGTGCCGATCTGATCCGGTGCATCGATTTTCAGTTGGCCATTGAGGATGCGGCTGCGTTCATTCATGATAGCCAGCCCAAAATGATCATATTTTTCGGCGTTTGGGTCCAAATTTAAGCCATCGTCCTGAACATTTAAAAATACTTCACCACTTTCATCATAGACACTGATTTTTAAATGGCTTCCTCCTGAGTGTTTAACTGCATTTTGTGCTGCCTCCCGGGCAATTTGCATAAGATGAATTTCCTCTCGTGATGTCAGAGGAAGATTTTCCAAAGTATATTTTAGTTCGATCTGCATCTTGCTACGCTGCCTTAATTCTATAACCATGGCTGCAAGTGCTTCTTTGAGTCCTGTTTCATTAAGCCCAAGTCGAAAAGTAGTCAGGAGTTCGCGCAGCTGTCTGTATGTCGTATTGATTCCCTGTTTCAGTTCTCCGATAATTGCAGCACTTTGATTCTCTGTGCCCTTTGTATTTGCTTTTTGCAATCGTGTCACCTGGATATTCAGGTAAGATAAAGACTGCGCCAGAGAATCATGGAGCTCGCGGGCGATGACGCTACGTTCTTCAAGTAGTGCAAGACGGTTGCCTTGCTCGACCTGCAAACGAATATTAAGTGCCGTGGCGATACAGCCGGAAATAGATTGCAATATTTGACCTTGCCATTTAGTGATCGACGTGCCTTCTTTACTGTGACAGATGACTCTGCCAAAGTCCTTGCCATCAATGCTCAAGGGATAATAGTGTTTACATTCATTCCCTTCCTGTGTAATCTTTTTCTCATTTTTGAAGCATTGTTCACAGAGACGTTGTATACATTGATTTGGCTCAGGTGCTACATTTGAGTAGAGATGGTCATAGGCTATTCCGCCCTCCGGTGTTTTCAGACACAGATCAATTTGGGCAAGTCCAATCGTATCCGATAGTTCATCAATGATAGGCTGAAAATCAAATTTCCCATTGATGTTCTTGTTGATTGCATGGGACGTGTTGAACATAAGCTGCAGGCCACGTTTGTTACGCTCTACCGCAGCAGTTTCTTGTTCGATCTGTTTTTCAAGGTCTTGATAGACGTTTATAATAGATTTACTCATGGAATTAATGGCTTCCGCCAACCGGCCAAGTTCATCATTACTTTTGATGTCTACCTGGCAATTGAAGTCGCCATTTTTCACTTTCAAGGCGGCTTCATTTAATGCTTTCAAGGGCTGAACGACATTTTTTTTCAGGATATAGAGCGCATAAATTACCAGAAACAGCAGGCCTGTTATGGTGATGATTTGAATTAATTCCAGCAGGTAAATTCGTTTTTCGGCATTTTTTTGATAACTTGTGACCAGGTGGTTAATCTGCATGACAAAAAGACTGATCTCATCATACAGATCCCAGTTCTGCCTCTCATACTGGAGTTCCTGTTGAATCCCTGGTTTAATCGTGGAGTACCATTGCTTGTGTATGTCAGTGTATGCAGTTTTAAGCGATGAAGATGACACGACAAAAGTTTTTTTTAACAATTCATCATTCAATAGCTGCTCAAAATAGCGCATTGAATCCTTCACATCAGCCTGACTGGCTGTGTTTGGCTGCAACTCTTTGCGCATCAGTTGATTCAGAATTTTATAGCTTTGCATCCGAAGAAGGCCGGACTGATTGATGGAAGCTGCGTCCCAGTTTGACATCCTGGCTACAAGTAACGAACTTACCATACTCACTATTGCCAGTGTAGTAATGCATCCAAGCACTATTCCCCACTGGCGAACAATAGAACGATATTGATGATGTTTCACATATCTTGCCTCATTAACGAAACTAAAAAACCGATTTTAGTTCCTTATATTTTTACTGTTTCATTTGCTAATGACATATACTCTTATTATTCTAGTATTTCAACTGAGTGTTTTAGTCGGGTATAGAGGCTTTAATGGGTATTTTAAGGTGGCTTTGCCTAAAATTTCATGCGCTTTTTAAGGAGTCATACATTAGCTTACTTCCGTTAGTTTTTGGCCGATAACCGGCCTTGAGATTTTTATTTTCTTGAGTAGCCATCTCCCAGGAACGCGCACGGAATAAATTGAGCAGCTGGCGCAGTATTTTTATTCGTATTCGAGGCGTAGAAAGAGGCACATAGCCAGCTACGTAACTCTTTCTATAACAAAGAAGACGGATAAAAAGACAAGCGAGTTGCTTAAGTGTGTCGTGCACGTTCCTGTGCAGGGGGCTGGTTTAAAGTATAAATGACAGTTGTTTATTGATCCGTCCCAAATAGGTGCTGCACTAGCTGTGGTTGTGAAAAATCAATGTCAAACCAGTCAGGCTCAGGCTTTATGATCGGCATGGCAGAAGCCTCTCTGATGTGTTTGTTGCTGGTATACCAGATTAATAAATCCAGATAACTGCGAATATTATCAACATAGATAACGGGCTCCTTACCGCGTGCATAGCCATGTTTGGTTTTGGTATACCATTTTTTTTTGGTAAGTAGTGGTAGGGCTTGTTTGACATCAATCCACTTGTCCGGATCTTTGCCTAGGCGTTGAGTTATGATCCGCGCATCTTCTAAATGCCCGAAACCAATATTATAGGATGCAAGCGCAAACCAGGTGCGATCTGGCTCTGGAATACGTGCGGGAATAGTTTTTAAGCGCTGCTTTAGATATAAGGCACCACCAAAAATGCTTTCTTTAGGGTGGGTTCGGTCTTTAACGCCTATTTGCCCGGCGGTTGCCTGGGTAAGCATCATCAGGCCTTTAACTCCAGTTGGGGAAACCGCGTGTTTATTCCAGTGTGATTCCTGATAGCTGATGGCTGCTAATAAACGCCAGTCAAATGAATATTTGTCTGCTGCCTCTTGAAACAGTGACTGGTATTGTGGCAGGTGACTTTGAAAATGCCGGCGAAAGGTGCAGTTACCTACATATTTTATATTACGTGTATGCCCATAATGGCGTTCAATTAATTGCTCTAATACTTTATTTTTTTTGATTTTGTTAAAAAAAATCACGGCTTCATTATACAGGCTTAAGTCAGCTGATTTGTTAAATGCCCAGGCTAGGTGACGTGTTGGGCTGATATTAAAAGCGACATTTAATTTTGGGTAAAATCGGCGAATTAAGGTGATTTGATTGGAGTCGGCAATCGTATAGTCAATCAACCTTTCGTTGACCAGGTATAGCAGACCGTCTGTATCCAGAGTTGCATTAGACTGCCACTGTAATTGGGGGGTGGTTTTTTGTAGTTGCTGTAATGTTTTGCTATGGCTTGTTCCTTTTACAACTTCTAAGATACCATTAATTAAATCAGCTGGTTTTTTGGGGCGTTTGGTTCCGGAGCGATAAATCAGCTGCTCGGTGATATCCTGATAGCTGGGAGTAAATAATAAGTGCTGTTTACGTTCGTCAGTAATGCTAATGCCGGCGGCAGCAAAGTCTGCCTCCCCTGATTGTGTTTTTCGTAAAATTGCGGCAAAAGTCTCGGGAACAATAAATTTACTTGTAACCTGTAAGTGCCGGGCAAATAATTGAACTAAATCATATTCCAGACCCGAAAAGCCATTGGCGCTTTCGAAATAGGTGGTTGGGTCGTAGCGGGTTAAAACGGTTAATTTTCCCGTTTTTTTGATGCGCTCAAGTTGATTTGCATATTCAACGACTTTTTCAGGTGGGTGTTGGGCTTGCTGTGTTTGTAGTTCACAAGCACTCAGGCACGCAAGCGCGAGCCCGAGGCAGAGTCGTTGCAGCAAAGGCAACAAGACTAACGTAGTTCTTTGTAATAATTGATTAAGCCGTTGGTTGAGCTGTCATGTGATTTAACCGCTTGATCTCCTTTAAGCTCGGGTGTAATCGCTTGAGCTAAAACCTTACCTAATTCAACTCCCCACTGGTCATAACTGTTAATATTCCATATTTTACCCTGTACAAAAATCTTGTGTTCGTAAAGAGCAATCAAGCGTCCTAGAGAGAAGGGGCATAGTTTTTTGAAAATAAAGGAGTTGGTGGGTCTGTTACCGGAAAAAACTTTTGCAGCAACGAGTAACTTACTTGCCTGATCGCCTAAATCAGTTTTAACTTCCTCCTTGGTTTTACCTTTCATAAGTGCCTCTGTCTGAGCGAGGAAATTAGAAATTAAAAGGTCATGACATTCGTCCTGTTCATGATGGCTTTGAGCGGCAGTAATAAAGTCACAGGGAATCACTTTAGTTCCCTGATGGATTAGCTGGTAAAAGGCATGTTGTCCATTGGTACCTGGCTGTCCCCAGATGATGGGGCCGGTACTGTAATCAACATTATTACCCTCCATATCAACATGCTTGCCATTACTTTCCATGTCGCCTTGCTGGAAATAGGCGGAAAAGAATTCCAGGTAATGGTCATAGGGTAATAAGGCATGTGAATCTGAATTGTAGAAATTATTATACCAAATACCTAACAAAGCCATGAGCACAGGGATATTGGTAGCAAAGTGTTCAGTACGGAAGTGCTTGTCTGCTGCGTGGGCTCCATCAAGTAATTCTTCAAAATTATCCATGCCAAGGTATAAGGCAATAGACAGTCCAATAGAGGACCACAGCGAATAACGCCCCCCTACCCAGTCCCAGAACTCGAACATATTGTCAGGGTCGATACCAAATTCAGTGACGTTTTTCTCATGTGTAGATAAGGCAACAAAGTGCTTTGCGATGGCTGATTTATCACCTGCAGCATCGACGAGCCATGAACGAGCGGCCCTAGAGTTCACCATGGTTTCCTGTGTGCTAAAGGTTTTTGATGCCACTAAGAACAAAGTTGTTTCAGGTGATAATTTTTCCAGTGCTTCGTTTAAATCGGTACGGTCTATGTTGGAGACGTAATGCACGCCCATCCCCTCTATTGCATAAGGAGTGAGTGCTCTGGTGACCATTTTAGGGCCTAAATCCGAGCCACCTATACCGATATTAACGATGTCAGTAATTTTTTTGCCTGTATAACCTTTCCACTCGCCAGAATGCACTCGTGCACAAAAATCACGCATTTTTTGTAAAGCGTGATTGACCGCTGGCATAACATCTTCACCGTCCACATAGACTGGTTCGTTGCTGCGATTACGTAGTGCGGTATGGAGTACGGCTCGATTTTCTGTTTTATTAATATGTTTGCCAGTGAACATATCTTCAATATGCCCTTTTAAACCACGAGATTTAGCCAGGTTCAGCAGTAAGACAATGGTTTCATCGGTAATTCTGTTTTTTGAATAGTCAAATAACAGATCCTCAAAGATAATTGAGTAATTGTGAAATCGGTTGGGATTGGCTTCAAATAAGTCTCTAATATCTAGCTGGTCTATGCGTTTTTGATGTTTTTTTAAGGTCAGCCATTCAGGAGATTCAGTTAAATTAGACATATTAATAGAGCCTTGATGTACGTGGTTAGGGTGTAAAAGCTTAGTACTTGAAAATTTTACGGAAAGAGTGGCGCGATAGCAATAGCAATATAAGAAAATGGTGATATAATTGCTGTGCATTATTGGCAAAATCCGATGCGATTCTTTCTTTGTTTGATTCTATATGATAAAGTTTGTGGTTGTTTTTGCCTGTACGTCGAGCCAATAACGCGAGAGAAAACACTTTAAAGAATTATAATAAAATAACTATAAAGAGGAAGAAATTATGACAAACAGTAATATGAGAAAAAGTTTTATAGCTCTGTTAGGCATGCTATTTTCTGCAACACTTTGGGCGCATGGTGGAGCAGCAGGTACTGATACCGATCAGTGTAAATTTGAGTTAGAGCCCGAGCACTGGATTCATTACACAGCTTATCAACCTCTTGCCTATCCGGCTGAAGAATTTTGTGGAAATCTTCCCGATACAGGTACTTTAACTCAGTTAGTATTTGATTATCAAGATGTTAGATACCGTAATAGACCGGTCGAGTTTGAAGTCACAAAAGAACCAGAAGGTAAGCGAGTATTTTTTCAGGCGGCTAAAAAACACTCGTCTGGTACCGTGGTCTTAAAATTACCAAATGGTATACCTGAGCCTGGTAAGTATTTGATTCATATTACTCTTATAGGGGCTAATGATGACAATTTAGATGCGCATATGAGTTTTGTAGCAGGTAAAGGAATGGCAACCAGTTCGACTAGCTTGTTTATGTATTTCTTATTTTTGTTAGCGGGCTTATATGTTTTATACCTATCTCACGCCGGTTTTAAAGCGAAAGTAGATGAGATGTTGGCTAAAGCTAAAAAAGCGTAAATTAAATTTAACAAGAGTGTTAATAATGCAGAAAAATCCTTTAGCAATACTATTGGGTGCTGCTGTCATGCTGATGCCGTTTTCGGCATCAGCTGTGGTAGGTTTGCCTAAAACAGTAGAAGTAGACCGTGGTAAAGTAGAGACGGTTTGTAATGAAAATAATCCGGAGTGGCGCAAGGCACAAACGATTGAAGGTGTGAGTATTCAGGAATCATTACGGTGTAGTCCTGATAACCCTTACGCCATTGCAGCAGAAGTAAAAGGAACCAATAATATATCAATGGAAGCATTGATGAATACACATTATGCAATGGATGGCATAATTAAAAAGAATGATATGGATGGCGATGGCGATCCTGATTTAATTATCATTAAACTTGAAGTAGCGGAATTAAATGGTCATTCCCCTGATTTTGATGGCTTTGTACCAACGTTTGATATAGCGCCAGGTGTTCAGCCCGGCATGTGGGTCTTTGCGCCTAAATCACGCGGTATGGCCACCAGTAGTTTTGTTGGCACCGATGCTAATCCATTATTAAGAGCCCCTTCTCCGGTTATTCGTGTGGAGCAAGGTGATATTATCTGGATACAGTTAGAAAATACGCATTATTTCCCACATACTATTCATTTACATGGCGTAGATCACCCCTGGGTGGATAGCTCGGGTGAAGGAAATGATGGTGTACCACAAACCAGTGATAAGTTTGTTTTACCGGGACAAAGCAAAACTTATGAAATTCGTCCGAGACAGCCAGGTTCATTTGTTTACCATTGTCATGTGCAAACACATGTGCATTTAGCGATGGGCTTAGTGGGTATGTTTGTAGTGGAAGAAAATCGCCCAAATAACTGGGTACAAACGTTTAATGTCGGTGCCGGGCAGGTTAGGCACCCTTCTAAAGCAATTCTAGAAAACTATGATAGTGAATATGATTTACATTATCACGCTTTGGATAAAGAATTACATAGTATTATTCAGGAATATAATGATCCTCGCTTGATCGCGAAGAAAATGAATCGCGAATATGATATGGGTGAGGCAACGGAAGATTACTATACGCTCAATGGTCGTTCATTCCCTTACACATTGAGAGAGTCGATTATTGTTGCAGAGCCTGATCAGAATATTAAATTAAGAGTCTTTAATAGTGCAGGTGAGCAATTAGCCTTGCATACGCATGGCCATAAAGCCACTATTACTCATTACGATGGGGTGTTGCACAACCCGAATGCACAAATTATGCGGGATATTTATGATCTGGCACCTGCTCAGCGTAATGATTTAAAAATCAATACCACGGATGATGGCTTGCATAGCTATGGTCAAGGGATATGGATTTTTCACGATCATAGAGAAAAGGGCATTCAGACTAATGGCCAAAACCCGGGTGGTAATGTCAGTGCGCTAGTTTATAAAAAATATTTAAACGAAGTGGGCTTACCGAAAACCATTGGTGAAAGTATTGCACCGTTGTTTACCAAAGCTTTTTATCAAAGAAAAGTACCTGTCTGGCAAAATATTGATGGCTGGAATAGTTTGGGTGAAATAGATGCAGAAGGTTACGTCGCACCCCCTGCAAGTGTTCCCGCTGCCGCAGATGTCACACCTGGTTCTGCGAGTATTGAAACACCGGCAGATAATTCATTTAGAAATCTAGTTTTTGGCTTGATTTTAGGCTTGCTGGCTTATCTATTGATCGTTAATAGAGCGAAAGTCATGGCACTGATTTCTTCATTAAAAGGGAGCAAAGATAATGATTAAACAATTATCTATCGCAGCGATAGCATTAGCATTATCCGCTCCTGTTGTTGCTGAAAAAAAGTTTGAAGAGCATAACAATATGATGGACCATGGTGATGGTCATTTAATGGATATGACTGGCGGCATGGTAATGGGGCAAAATACTGACATTTTGCCAGGTGGTTGTGACAGTATCGCAGCCACTAAAGAAATCACGGTACATGCTGGGCATAAATATTCTGAGAAATTTCCTGGAACGATGTTTGCTTTTGATGTTCAGGAGTATCAATTTGAGCCTTGTACGAAATTAACCGTCAATTTTGTCAATGATGATGATGTGCGTCACCAGTGGATGATGCATGGCTTACCTAGGTATCTTTACCCTAAAGGTATGTTTCATCTGGAAGTGACTGGACCCGGTAAAATTTCTGGCACCCTGATTTTCCCCCCCGGTGATAAAACCTATCTTGTGCATTGTGATATCGCACAGCATATGGAAAAAGGCATGAAAGGGCAGTTAAAAATCGGTAAAGGTGATGGGGATTTACCCAGTATTCCCGGTGTAAGTGCTTATGTTATACAGGATGACTATTCCGATAGTGTGCCAGAAAAATCGCTGGCTGATACCGTTGTTGAAGAAATAACTGATTTACAAAAGAGTGTCGTGGGTAATGACTCTTTCTTTTCGGGGTTGACTGTTATTGGTTTAGCCATTGGCCTACTGGTAGCACCCTTGTTGGCACGTAAATTTAAAGGTATGAGTGGCGGTGAAGTGATCACTTATATTATTGATTTAATAAAAGAGGCTATCGAAATCATCATCAAAGCTATTAACTGGCTAGTGAGTCTAGTGAAAAAATAAACTTTCCATCTCCCTAAGTTCAGCTAATTATATTGAAAACATATCTTTAGCGTTAAACGCACCAGGGAGAGGCGTAAGCTTGTTAGTTCTATTTACTGGGTTTTGTACCAGGCTATAATAGTTCCAGATTACGTACAACTCACAGCTATGTTAAAAAACTTAAAAAATAACAGAATGTTAAGAGTTTCGTCATTCCCTAAGTCTTTTATCGGGAATCTTTGCTTAAGCTACGAGATTCCTGCTAAAAGCATGCAGGAATGACGAGGTATAACTGAGAGTTGTGGGTAATCAGGTAATAGTTTGATTTATAAGCCCCTAATGATTTGTCATTAGGGGCTTTTTTATGGCAAAAATAAAGAGGTCGTTGTGTTAGAACTTTGGGGGCTTTTTGTCAGTGCATTTATATCGTCAACGATTGCACCGGGTGGTTCCGAGGTTGTTTTAGCTTATATGGTGGCTGAGCAGTTACAGCCAGTGATGTCGCTGGTCATAGTCGCCACGGTTGGTAATACTTTAGGTGCCTTGACAACATGGTGGTTAGGTAGCTTAACAGCTAGGAAGTTTCCGGCAGAGCATCTTTTAGATAAAAAAAAGCAAAAAGGACTACGCTGGGTTCAGCACTGGGGATATTGGAGTTTACTGTTTTCATGGCTACCCGTTGTTGGTGATGCTCTATGTTTTGCTGGAGGCTGGTTGAAACTACCCCTGTTTATATCTACAGTATTGATTTGTATTGGTAAGTTATGTCGCTACTTATTTGTCGCATATTGGTTTGTATAAGTTATACTTCGCACGGTTTGGAAGTATATATGCCCAGTTGTGATAAAATACTAAAAATTAATCAGGAGTTTAAAGAAAATGTTGCGGTATTTTCCAGAAGCAGGTGTAGCTTATGTGCATCATAAACGTGACTACACTATTGCGGCCTTTACTTTTGTCATTACGGGTATATGCCTGACGATTGATGGCTTTGCTAGCCGCGAAATGCAATGGGCTTTAGCTTTTTTTGGCTATGTATTTTTAGTCATTCTTTTATCGGGTGAGTCTAAATTATTGCGTATGCAAGTCGTTGTTGCTCTATTATTTGCAACGGCTGGAGAACTCTTTGCCTCCCCCTATATGGAAGGTTATATCTATCGTTTTGGTAGTGTGCCTCCCTATGTACCCGCAGGGCATGGCATGGTGTATTTGACGGCAGTGGTTTTAGGGCGATCTGGTTTTTTTATGCGTTATGCCCGTGCGATAGCACTATTTACAGTGATCAGCTGTGGCTTATGGTCAGCCTGGGGGCTTAGCCCTTTTGCTGAGCGCAGTGATCAAATTGGCGCGATCCTGTTTTGTGTGTATTTGATTTACCTGTTTAAGGGTAAATCACCTATGGTGTATTTAGGTGCATTTTTTATTACCACCTGGCTGGAGCTTGTGGGTACTACAGCTGGAACCTGGGCATGGGCAGTGGTAGATCCCGCATCTGGGTTAACCCAGGGCAACCCTCCTAGCGGTGTAGCTGCGTGGTACTGCCTGGTAGATGCCGTCGCCATGGCGGGAGCAGCTCCGGCATTACATTTAGTGCAAAAATTAACTAATAGCATGGTGCAATTTAGGCAGTTAGCCAAGGTAAGAAGCGAAAAGTAATAATTTAACTATCAGGTGTAGGGCGTGGCTTTAGCCCGCTTTCCTCTGCATTATATGTCGACTGCTTAAGTTGGCACTTTACATGAGAAAAAATAAACATGCACACTATAGAGCCTAATCAGGATTATCGTTCACAAAGTACAAATAATGATTCTGCTGAGGCACTAAGAGAAGCAGCTGTTAAACATTACGATGCCTGCTATTGGGATTACCTGTTTGCATGGAGTGGTCGCAATGACCTGGCCTTACATTATGGTTACTGGGATGAAAACACACAGTCACATAGCCAATCGTTATTAAACAAAAATCACAAACTCTATGATGCGGCTAATATTAAATCCAGTGATTATGTGTTAGATGCTGGCTGTGGGATTGGTGGTAGCTCTATCTGGATGGCAAAAAATCACGCAAATCATTTAAAAGCAATTACCATTAGTGCCAAACAGGCTTATTATGCGGGACGACACGCTAAACGGCATGGTGTAGCAGACCAGGTTGATTTTGAAGTCTCTGATTTTTGTCAGACCCCTTATGCTGATGAAACTTTTGACATAGTCTGGGGCCTGGAAAGTGTTTGTCATGCTTTGAATAAAGCGGACTTTATTCGGGAAGCATTTCGGGTGTTAAAAAAAGGCGGACGATTGGTGGTCTGTGATGGTTTTTTAATGCAACGCGAAGTCGCTGATGAAGACTGGCTCGCTATGGTTGATTGTCTTGATGGCTGGGCTGTCCCTAATTTATGCCTGCGCGATGAATTTTCTGGCTTATTATCAGAGCAGGGTTTTGCTAATATCAAATATGATGATATTACAGAAGAAACTTTGCCCTCGGCCGATTATATGTATAAAGTGGCTAAGCGCTTAGAGCCGTTACAAAAAATTAGCCAGTGGCTAGGCTTACGTAGCGAAACCCAGACCGCTAATTTTAAGGTCGGATTGGCGCAACAGCACTTATTCCAGAATAAACTGGTGGAATATGGTATTTTTACCGCCGAAAAAGTGTAATTATTAATCTAAAATATTGAGAATTCT
This sequence comes from Methyloprofundus sp., assembly GCA_030619185.1. Taxonomy (GTDB): domain Bacteria; phylum Pseudomonadota; class Gammaproteobacteria; order Methylococcales; family Methylomonadaceae; genus Methyloprofundus. The sequence continues at coordinate 1,383 of JAUXBW010000012.1, read as the reverse complement.
GATGAAAAAAATACTCTTCCTAACACTACTAGTGTTGTCAAGCACTGCGATTGCCAAGTTAAACTTTGTGACAACAACCCATGCGGGTCAGTGGAAATTAAACAATCAGGCATCCACGGTAAATTTCATTACCACCAAGAATAGCAGTAAAACAGAAGTACAGACATTTAAAAAAATACAGGGCAAGATTTCAGGAACTCAAGTGACTTTGAGCGTTGATTTAAATAGCGTAGATACAGGCATCGAGATAAGAGATGAGCGTTTAAGAACACTGTTTTTCAATACTGCAAAATTTCCGGTCGCGACAGTTGCAATAGTTCTAAAAAAATCTGATTTGGCTCACTTGAAGCCAGGGCAAAGAAAAATACTCAAACGTGATGCAGATATTACTCTCCTAGATACAACACAAACAGTAGCGGTAGAGTTGCAAGTCATTGCCTTGGCAAAAAATGAACTTCTGGTTGTTTCTGAGCAGCCCATTATTGTGGATTTAAAAAGCTTTTATTTACTTAAGGGTGTTAATGCACTACGAGAAATAGCAAAATTACAAAGTATTAATGCCGCGATTCCTGTTACCTTTAGTTTGTTATTCTCTCACCAATAACTCCTTACCAGACCTTTTTGACGCATATGAATAATAAAAATAAAATCAGATTAAAAACTATTCTTATCAGTGTAGGCTTTGCGCTCTTATTAAATGCTTGTTCTGATGACACACCGAAGCAGCAGGCTAAGAAAGTGCATAATCCTTGGGATCATTCTCATGATGCAGTGGTAACGGATGTACAAAAACATGCATTTGAACATGATTTTGCACAGCAATGTGTAGCAAGAGAGGTGCGTCAGTCTATCAATAAAGAGAATGATAGAAAACGCTTTACTAAGCCGTGCATGTGTATTGCAAAATTTATGATGAAAGACTTAACGGCGGTAGAAGCAGAAAAATTTCTCAAAGAAAACAAGACGACTCAGTCGTTGAGAATTCGATTTGAAAATGCTGCGTTTCATTGCCTGCAGGAGAAACAACAGCCTCAATCGCCGCAGTTATTTAATCGGCGTTAGAAGAGAAAATAAATTCGAGTGTAACGTTTAAATTTGCCCGAAAGGTACACCAATATTAACTTATCAGGGAAAAATTACCTGATAAAAAATAAACTGGGCAAATTTTCCTGAATTACAGGGTAATATCTGGATATTAGGGGAAATGTGCTTGATAAGTAATAGTTACATTTCAGAGAGCCGTTTATGGCGGGTGGCATTGCTTAGATATTGGATAAAGCCTGGAGATTATCGCGCTTCTTTTTATTCGTGCTCCCACTACTCAGCTGTAGATTGAGAGATTTGAGCAGGAGGTATCAGGGCTTAAGACTATCAAAGTTTTTG